>CAZWVE010000036.1:3347-8946 GCA_964636925.1 uncultured Marinicella sp. | reverse complement strand
CGTCGCGCAGGCATCTTAAGTGCTGCTATCGACTTAAAAGCAGACCGGGTTATTTTGTTACATCGTCAAGAAGACATTGTTGACGGCATCAAATCCGTGTTAAACAGCCGTGGTATTCGTTGCCAATCGATGGTGGTTGATTTTGACACGGACAACCTGCGTCAACATTTTGCCAACCTGTTGCAAGAACACCAATCAGAAAACTTATATCTCAATGCCTCCAGCGGCTATAAAAAAATGATACTGATTGGTTTTGAGCAGTTTAATGCATACGGCTATCCAATTTTTATGGTGGACAAATTTACCGATGAATTATATTGGCTTAAAAACCGCGCCGACCAACCCACGGCTGACCATCATTTAAGTCACGAAATTAAAATTAACGAATATCTGAAATCCTTTAATACCCACATCTTAGATGAAGGCAGTAAAACACCTGAACCGCTGGCTTCTCGTGAATTAACGGCCTGGTTGATTAATCACATTGAAACCTATAACAAGGCCGTTGCTCAGCTGAATTATATCGCCATGATGGCTGCTAAAGATAATCGTTACGCCTTAGACCATCATCAAATCAAGGACAGGACATTAATAACCGTTTTAGATCGTTTTGAAGCTGCGGGCATGTTGAATTTACGTGGCCGGAAACTTAAATTCACCGATGCGCAAAGCCGTTTTTACTGCAATGGCGGCTGGCTTGAAAATCATGTCTTTGCCTTAATCTATGGTATGCGCAGTAAACGATCTCATATAACCGATGTGAGAAAAGGTTTACAAGTGGTCAGACACAATGGTGTCGTCAAAAATGAAATTGATGTTGCCGCCATGAGCCATAACCGTTTGCACGTATTTGAATGTAAAACCCGTAAGTTTTCAAAAAGTACGGATGATAACGCTGCCGCCAATACCGCTATCTACCGATTAGATACCTTAAAAACATTTGCCGGTGGTATCTCCAGTAAAGCCATGTTGGTCAGTTACCAGCCGTTAAATAATTACAGCCTGTCACGGGCTGAGGATTTGGGTATTTACTGTTGCTCCTATACCCAACTCAAACAATTAGATCACCATCTATATCGATTTTTTGATACCGAACTATGAAAAATTTTAGAAGCGATAATGAAGCCCCGGTTCATCCTGACATTTTGCAGGCAATAATAGATGCAAATCAGGGTTTTAGTGAATCCTATGGCTATGACGTCTATAACGAACAATTAACAGAACAATTCCAACGACTATTTGGATGCTGGTGTGAAGTGCTGCCATTAACCACAGGTACGGCCGCCAATGGCATCGCCACGGCATTAACCACACCACCCTATGGCGCCATATACTGTCATCCTGACAGCCACATCAATGTGGATGAATGTGGCGCACCGGAATTTTTTAGCGGAGGTGCGAAATTAATCACGGTGGCAGGTAAACACGGCAAAATAGATATCGATCAATTAAACCATCAATTGGCAAACAGTGGTCATCACGGTGAGCACGAATCCATGCCTGCTGCCATCAGTTTGACACAATGCACTGAATCAGGTACGGTTTATTCACTGGCGGAATTAAGTGCCATTAAGAACACGGCTGAAAAATACGGTCTTGCGGTGCATATGGATGGTGCCCGTTTTGCCAATGCACTGGTAACCCTGGGAGTTGATGCCGGCAAAGCCACCTGGCAATCGGGGATTGACTTATTGTCGTTCGGTGCCACCAAAAATGGCGCCATGATGGCCGAAGCGTTGATTGTTTTTAATCCGGCCTATAATAAACAACTCAAACGTCTGCGCAAAAGGTCGGGACATTTAATCAGTAAAATGCGTTTTATCCATCGTCAACTGCTGGCCTATTTAGATAATGATTTGTGGCTACAACTGGCCCAAAAAGCCAATCAACAGGCACAACAGTTTGCCCAATCCGTACAGCAAAACGTTGATCTAATTCATCCGGTTGAAGCCAATGAGGTTTTTTGTCGTCTGCCGACAGAAGACATTGATTATTTAGAGCAACAGGGTTTTGAATTTCATCGATGGCCGGGACAAGAGGGCGTCATTCGTCTGGTGTTTTCTTTTGCCACCGAAGAAGCCGATACGTCAGCCTTAATCAAGGTTGTCAACCGTATTTAACCGGTTAAAATCAATCTCTGAGAGCTGATCAATATGGGTTTTAAAATCGTGAAACGAAATCGGGTGGCTGAATAAATAACCCTGATATTGATCACAGCCCATCGACACCAATAATTGCAGTTGGGCTTGCGTCTCTACCCCCTCTGCAACCGTGGTAATATTTAGATTTTGACCCATGATAATCATGGTTTTAATCAACTCCAGATCATCTTTGTCATCATTCATGTCGCGAATAAAAGATTTATCGATTTTTAGGGCATGCACCGGAAAGTTTTTTAAATACGACAACGATGAATAACCTGTACCAAAATCATCTATCGCCACATTAATACCCCAGGCAGTGAGCTGATTAAGTATAAACTGACTGTTTTCCACATCCTGAATCAGGGTTTGTTCGGTTAATTCCAGTTCTAAGCGGTCGTAGGGAAATTTATGCTCATCTAAAATATACTTTAAACGACTTAAAAACTCCGGATGTTCCAATAATTTTGCCGAGACATTAAAACTGAGAATAATATTTTTATGATTCACCATCAATGTTTTAAATTGCTGACAAGAATGGTTAAACAGTTGCCATGAGACCGAAACAATCAGACCGGTGTCTTCCAGTAGTTCGATAAACGCTTTTGGCTTTTGATAATCACCGTCATGTTGACGCCAGCGCATCAGGGCTTCGGCACCCACCATAGTACCGCGATTATCATAACGCGGTTGATAAAACATCTCAAAACGTTGTTGTTCCTGAGCTTCATGTAATTGATTCACCAGTTTTAATCGTGCCTGGGCTTTGTGTTCTATGACCGAGTCATAAATGGCATAGGTGTTTCTGCCCTTGTCTTTGGCGCGATACAAGGCAGCATCTGCATTAGATAACAGTTCCTTGACCGTGGTGCCATCACGTGGATACATGGCCACCCCAATACTACCGGTTAAGCGGATTTGATGACCTTCTATGGTAATCGGATATTTCAACTGTTTCAAAAATCGACCGACTAAGGCAATGATGTCCTCTTCTTCCATTTTACCGGGCAGTAAAACAATAAATTCATCACCACCCATACGAGCAATAATGTCTTTTTTTCTGAATATCTGACCAAACAGTTCCGGTAATTTCATTAATAACTGGTCACCCATGGCATGGCCCAGGGTGTCATTGACATCTTTAAAATGGTCTAAATCGATAAACAGCAAACTAAAGGGTGTGGCAGCTTTGTTCTGATCGGCAATATAATGTTCAATGTATTGGGTGATGTAATGTCGGTTGGGTAAATGGGTTAAGGCATCATGGTTGGCTAAATAGCTGAGTTTTTCCTGAACTTTTTGTCGCCGTTTAACCTCCGAGCCAAGTTGTAAAGATTGTTGCTTGGCTTTATAACGAGATAACAAAGTTAAAAACAGCATAATTACAATAATAAAGCCACCGGCAAAAACCACATAGGGTAAGGGAGACAAAATACTGGACATTAAGGTCTCGGTTGGATACACCTTAAAAATCCAACCATCAGTATCTGCGTCCAAATTTAATTCAAAATATTCTAAGTAACTGTCTTGTGTCAATTCCGGACCATTGACATAGACCACCTCATTACCGGCATATGCTTTGGTATAAAACCCGGTGTTCAGAGGATCATCTATAATGCGATTAATGAAGTCTTTAATATAGATTTCAATGGCAAAAAAGCCATCAAAATGCTGCTCGAAATTAATCGGGATTAAGATAAAAATAATATTATGGCCATCCTCTGTGGTCAGTACCCGGCTGTATTCAGGTAAATTATCACGTTGTGCCATGCTTAATTTAACATCCATATCCGGTTGATTAAGAATCGTTTGAATTTCGATATGGTGGGGCTCAAGTGATTCGCTCCAACGGACAGCCAAGGTCTCATCAATCCACCAGATTTCATTGACTCCCGGGGTTCGTTCAATAAAGTTGCGCGCATCTGAGCGCCAGTTTATTTCCGGGGTACCCTCATTAACCAACCATCTGTTCACCATTGAAGCCAGATCGCTTGTTAATTCCTGGGCATTATAAATAATCTGGGAGCGGGTACGATCGCTCTGGCCTTTGAGAATTTGATTTAAGGTATTTATTTGTGACTGCCTAATTTGATAGGCAACCAGAACCACCGCGAGTGACAATAAAATGGCCGTAATCCAGGCAATTTAATACGAATGATCAAGTTTTTTATTTATGTTGGAAGACCCCATTTATTTTGCTTTACAAACCATCTAAATCCTAGAATAGCATGGCCAATACTGTAAAAACAATCGGACCATGCGCTCCTATTAAAAAAATATCCCTACACAAGAGTATTAACCCGAATATTTCATATAATCGGCTGTTTTATGTCGGTGACATGAAATATGCGGGTTAAATAATCGCTAAATCACCCTTCTCTTGTAACCAGGATTTGCGATCGGATGCACGTTTTTTTGCCAGCAGCATATCCATCATTTCATGGGTTTTATCCCCGGCTTGAACTTTTAATTGTACCAAACGACGGGTGTCCGGTGATATCGTACTTTCCCGTAATTGCGAGGGATTCATTTCACCGAGACCTTTAAACCGGGTAACGCTGACTTTTTTCTTGTTATTGTTTTTTTCAAGGGTATCAAGAATATGCTGTTTTTCACTGGCATCAACCGCATAATGTTTTTCTTTACCCACGTCAATTCGGAATAAAGGCGGCATCGCCACAAAGACATGACCGGCTCGCACCACCGGCTCAAAATGCCGTAAAAACAAAGCGCATAATAACGTCGCGATGTGTAGCCCGTCAGAATCGGCATCTGCTAAAATAATAATTTTACCGTAGCGCAGACCTTCCAAATCCGTGGTGCCGGGATCTACACCAATGGCCACCGCCAAATCATGTACTTCCTGTGAAGCCATGACCTGATTAGGGTCCACTTCCCAGGAATTTAAAATCTTACCGCGCAACGGCATAATAGCCTGAAACTCACGGTCTCGTGCCTGTTTTGCCGAGCCACCGGCAGAATCACCCTCGACCAAAAACAGTTCACTAACATTCGGATCATCGGTGGTGCAGTCAGCCAGCTTACCGGGTAAAGCCGGTCCTTGCGTGATTTTTTTACGCACCACTTTTTTGGCTTTTCGCAATCTGTTTTGCGCCGCCTGAATAACCAAAGTGGCAATGGCTTCAGCAGCCTCGATATTTTGGTTAAGCCACAATGTTAAGGCATCCTTTAAGGTACCGGTCACATAGGCCGCGATGGCTCTGGATGATAGCCGTTCCTTGGTTTGGCCGGAAAACTGCGGCTCTTTCATTTTACAGCTTAAAACATAACTGACGCGATCCCAAACATCATCCGGTGATAACTTCACGCCACGCGGTAATAGTTGATGACTTTCGGCAAAATCACGCAACGCTTCGGTTAACCCGGTGCGCAAGCCATTTACATGCGTGCCACCTAAAGGGGTCGGAATCAGGTTGACATAACTTTCGGTGACAAGC
>CAZWVE010000036.1:0-3337 GCA_964636925.1 uncultured Marinicella sp. | reverse complement strand
TCGCCTTCTGGCACCCAGGCCAATATCCAATCGACGGTAAATTCATCGTCCTGATGCGCGCCGTCAAAGCCTTCCGGCGGAATAGTTTCAATACCTTCGGTGGCGGTATTAAAGTAATCACTTAAACCATTGTCATAATACCATTGGTCTTCCGTGCCGTTGATATCATCCTTGAAAACAACCGTTAAACCCGGCGATAACACAGCTTTGGCCTTCAGTAAACGCCGCAGTCGTTTAACGTCAATCTTCAACGTATCAAAATACCTGGCTTCGGGAGTAAACTGAATGCGCGTTCCGGTATTGCGTTGACCCACCTCGGAAACGGCTTTTAATTCACTGACTTTTTCACCCTGTTCAAAAGCAATGTGATGCTCTTGACCGTGCCGCTTAATCCAGACATCCAGGCGTGAAGACAGGGCATTTACCACAGACACACCAACCCCATGCAAGCCGCCAGAGAAGGTGTAATTTTTATTTGAAAATTTGCCACCGGCATGGAGTTTAGCCAATATCAACTCCACGCCTGTGACGCCATGTTCTTTGTGCACATCAATGGGCATGCCACGCCCATCATCGGTGACCTCAATAAGCCCGTCCTTGTATAAACGAACGGTAATTTTTTTCGCGTATCCGGCCAGCGCTTCGTCCACGGAGTTATCCACCACCTCCTGTATCAAATGGTTAGGACGATCGGTGTCGGTGTACATGCCCGGGCGCCGTTTCACCGGCTCCAAGCCCGACAGGACTTCAATGTCTTCTGATTGGTAAGAATTGCTCATGGTTGGTTCATTCGTTAAATTTCTTTATAAATCGGTGCTTGCTGGTGACTATCAGCCCCTATGACATCGTCATGATCGTCGTCATCTTGGTCATTATTGAGCGGATAGAGCGCATCATAGGCAACATAATTGGCCGAAAACACCACGCCCATCATGACCCCCATAAACATCAACATAATGACATTCACCACACCCAGACCAAAGGCACTGGCCAATAAACCCATGACCAGACTAACGATAAATGCCGCCGCCATCGCCAGTAACATAAGCCACAGGGTTAAGCTTAAAATGGGTTGCCAGGCAAAAAAGACAGTTTTGACGCTACGCACCATAGCTTGCACTGGTGTATCTGAATTAAACATCACCAGGGCCGGTGAGAATGCCATCAATAAAGCCACAGGAAGTCCCGTCAAGATATTAACAGATAACCGCGTTAAGGCTTCTGAAAGAGGTATGTTATTGGCAGTTTCAGGGGTTAAGGGCGCTAGTTGCAAGGCATCTAACAACATTAACTGCAACGCATGCATGAGGTAGTTCAGAATAACGGCCAACACGCCTAAAAGTAATAAGACATTAAAACGTGTTAGCAACAATGACCAACACTGTGACCACAATTGACCGGTCATGGGTGTCTGATTTGAATTTCGTTGTACCTGGCGGCATAACAGATAATACCAGGCCGTCATTAACGGCATGGCCAGCATAAGGGTCATTAAAGCGAACTGCACCGACAATAAAGACAACAGCAAAACAGCTAAACCGAGTAGCAATAAGGTCGCATACCAATGTTTTTGCATGCGTTGAAAGCATTGAATGCCCTGATTAAGCCATTGTTTGCCTAAAGACCAATTGAGGGCTTGTTTGGGTTCGGGTTGTTGATAAGATTTCATCGATTTTTATTCAGTGGTGGCAGTGGCTTGACCATGCAAGGCGGCATTTAAGGCATACCAGCATAGCAGCGCAGATTTTATTCGGGCCGGAAACTTTTTAACACTTACCAGGCATGCCGCGGGACCCAACAGATGTTCAGCCTCAGGCAAACCCTCTGAACTCATCATCTGTTTAAAAGCGGCCAGCAGATGTAAGGTTTCAAAGGTGGTCTTTCCGGTCACTAATTCTGTCATCATGGACGCGGACGCCATGGAAATGGCACAACTGTCTCCGGCAAAATGGGCCGATTTTATGGTGTCATCCTGAATCGTTAAATAAACATGCACCTGATCCCCGCAAATGGCATTTAAACCTTCTGCATGGTGTGTCCAGTGGTCCGGTCGCCCATAATTTCTGGGGTTTTTATTATGTTCTAAGACTTGTTGTTTATAGAGTTTATTGAGGTCACTCATTCGGGTCAGGTAAACATCGCTTTGGCTTGGTTCAGCGATTCTACCAGAATATCCACCTCTTGTTCAGTATTATAAAAAGCCAATGACGCACGACAACTGCCCGGCACATCAAAAAACTGAAAAATGGGCATGGTACAGTGATGCCCGGTACGAATGGCAACCCCGTGATGATCAATAATGGTGCCAATATCGTGGGGATGAACACCGTCGATTAAAAATGAAAATACCGGTGACTTATGTTCCGCTTCACCTAAAATTCGTAAACCCTGCACCGTTTTAAATGCGTGTTCTGCATAGCGCTTTAAAACGTCTTCACGCTCCGCAATGGCTTCAAGACCCACTGACATCATAAATTCAGCCGCCGCACCTAAACCGATACCGCCGGCAATATTCGGTGTACCGGCTTCAAACTTAGCCGGTACTTTGTTATAGACGGTTTCATCAAAGGTCACCTTACTAATCATTTCACCACCACCGTGATAAGGTGGCATGGCTTCTAAATGAGCCGCTTTGCCATATAACACACCGGAACCGGTGGGGCCGTACATTTTGTGTCCTGACACGGTATAAAAATCACAGCCCAAATCCTGGACATCGACTTTTAAATGGGGCGTCGCCTGCGCACCATCAATCATCACCGGAATGTTATTGGCATGGGCTTTTTTGACCAGTTCTTTGACCGGATTTATGGTGCCCAAGGCGTTGGAAACATGAATCACAGACATAAATCGGGTACGCGATGTCATCAGTTCATCTAATTGATCCAAAACCAGTTCACCACGTTCATTCATCGGGATGACTTTAAGTTTAGCGCCGGTTTGTTGGCACAAAATTTGCCACGGTACAATATTAGAATGATGCTCTAAATGGGAAATCAGGATTTCATCACCCGGTTGTAACCGTTCTTTGACAAAGGTTTGCGCCACTAAATTAACCGCTTCGGTACAACCACGAACAAAAATCAAATTATCCGGCGATGGGGCGTTAATCAATTGTGCCAGAGATGCACGTGCCTGTTCATATAAGTCAGTGGCCCGGCCACTTAAGCAATGAACACCACGGTGGATATTGGCATTATGACGACAATAATAATCATTCACCGCATCAATGACCACCTGGGGTCGCATGGCGGTGGCAGCATTATCCAAATACACCAACGGCCGGCCATTGACCTGCTGGTGCAAACACGGAAACGATTCCCTCAGCATATGACGG
>CAZWVE010000035.1:0-9004 GCA_964636925.1 uncultured Marinicella sp. | reverse complement strand
GTATGTCATTAAATGTCATTAAGGCGCTGGCATTGAGTTTAAAATCCGTACATTCGCACCATAATTGATTAACGGCCAATTGCGGTGTATCACCATGGCGATAATTAAACTGCATGAGCAAACGTTGCCAGCGTGCGCTGCCGCGAAACACATTCGGCAGACGCAACAGGCCTGCGTTACTGTCTATCTGTACACGGCTTTTCTTGTTTTGGTACAGATAATGACCCGACAACCCGGCCACGGTGAATCGTGGTGTATCGATACCGATTTCACGTAATTGGGCTGAGATTTGTTTGATGTGTTGCTGCTCACGATCATAACGAAATCGAAGCGTTTTAATATCACCCTGACTTTGGTTAATGAGCGCATTACGCTCATCCCGGGTGAGATTTGGTAACACGGTATTAATGGTCAGGTGACTTAACCAGGGAACCGGTATGTTGCGACTTTGATAGTCAACTTCCGAACCTTGCCAGTGACCCTGAAACTCAAAATCAGGATATTGTTGTTCATTCATGGTGATATCACTGATGGACCACAGGTTGTCACCGGTCAGTTGATTGCCACTATATTGCATGGTCACCTGAAAATGTAAATCAGGATCCTGTTGCTGCCATTGCCATACCCCGTGGGCGCCGGTAATGACACCGGCTTCCGTGGTCAACCACAGTTCACCGTTGATGCGGGCTTCAGGCAAATTGCTGAGTGCTAAAAAAGGTTGCAAAAAACTCACCGAAACATCGCTGAAACGCACATACCATTGCGCGGTTTTCATGATTTGCTGATTGCGATCCGCGACCGCGCGAATATCCAATGCCTGTTGATCCGTTTCCTTAATCAGTAATTGCAGACCACGTTGTTGATTACTTTGCTGTAATAAAAAGTCCGCGGTTAAATCCGAGACAATCACTTCATCCTGTTCATTCAGCAGACTTAACTTCAAAGCCTGCACCCGCACTGCGCCGGCCTGTAATAAACGATTCAGGGTTTCGGTTAATTTTTTTTCATCACCGTTTTGTTTAATACTGACCCGGGCGCCGGATTGAATCATGGCCAATTCAGCCTCATTGATACTTAAATCAATACCCCGTTCCCCGCCCGGCATCAGCCATTGATATAGGTTAAACTGAATTTGGGCCGATTTAAGTTGTAAGGACTGTTCACCCTGCAGTGATAAATCGCGCAGCACAAAAACCGGACCATAACCCTGCCAGGAACCATCAATCTCGGCCACAGAAACCTGCATTTGCCATTGTTGCTCCAAAAACTCGATTAAACGGTTCTTGTACAAACCATCAAACGGTAACAACAAACCCATTAAGCCCACCACCACACCGACCAGGATAATAAACATGGCCAATAATCCGCGAATTTTAATCCACAGTTTAAAGACCCAGTGATGTCGGCGTGTTTTGGTCATGACGGTGGGCAAATCATCATCGTTTTAGGGTGCTATAAAAGCACCACATCGTGCTGGGTACGTTGGTAACTGTCTTCAGCCTGAAAAGCAATGCGTTTGCCCAGACTGTCTTCCATTTCTGCAATGGTGGTAGAATGTTCTTCCGTGATGTATTGCACCAATCGTGAAGAGCCAATCACCATAATTTTATTGGCTTTAAATTGTTTTACCGAGCGACTGATTTCACGAAATAGTTTAAAACTCACTGTTTCAATGGTTTCAATGCGGCCACTACCATGACATTTGTCACAAGGCTCACATAGAATATCCAGTAAACTCTCGGTGGTGCGCTTTCGGGTCAACTCCACCAAACCCAGTTGGGTATAGCCTAAGATATGGGTTTTGGCACGATCTTTAGCCAAGCCATCACGCAGTGTTTGCAGCACTTGTTCACGATGCGACTGATCAAACATATCAATAAAATCGATGATAATAATACCGCCGATGTTACGTAACCTGAGTTGCCGGGCAATCATTTGCGCCGATTCTAAATTGGTCTTAAAGGCTGTGTCTTCCAGTGATTTATAGCCGACATATTGACCGGTATTGACATCAATGGTGGTCATCGCCTCACTGCTGTCAAAAACCAGATTACCACCGGATTTTAATGGCACAGTACGATTCACCGAACGGTCAATTTCATCGTCAATATGAAACAAATCAAACAACGGTCGTGAACCACTGTGATGTTGCAACTGACCACCCCATTCCGCCGCAAAATCGCTCACAAACGATTGTACCGAACGAAATAAATCGGGATGATCGATACTGATTTTGGTGACATCGTCATTAATCAGATCACGCACGACACGTTTCGCCAGACAGAATTCGCTGTAAATTAATGACGGTGTTCTGGCTGATTTTAAGCGTTCTTTTATTTGTTGCCAGAGGCGATTTAAAAACCGCCAGTCATGGTACAAAGCCGTGTAACTCACGTGTTCGGCATGGGTGCGGGCAATCAGACCAAAGGCATTTTGTTGGGCATTAAGTTTCGCCAGTAAACTTTGTAAACGCAGGCGCTCATCATCATCAGTAATACGTGCCGAAATGGCCTCTATCTCAGGTGCATGGGGCATCATCACCAGATAACGACTGGGAATACTCAGCGTTGTGGTGACACGTGCGCCTTTACTGCCAATGGGATCCTTGTACACCTGCACAATCAGTTTTTCGCCTTCATGAACCCGCTCTGAAATACTGGCATCATGGGCAGTGGCCTGATCTTCACTACTTAGATCAGAGACATGCATAAAGGCCGCCTGTTGTTCGCCAATATCAACAAACGCCGCTTGCAGTCCGGGTAACACTTTCGCCACCCGTCCCAGATAAATATTGCCCACCAGAGAATACTTTTTGGCCCGTTCCATCCACACTTCGCACAATTGGCCATCTTCAATCAACGCCACACGGGTTTCAAAATCATTCTTGCTGATTAATATTTCTCGGCACATATTAGGACTTAACGGTTGTGTTGTTCATAGGGCATGAGATCCAGTTTACTTAATAATTGAGAGGTTTCAAACAAGGGTAAGCCCATAATACCACTGTAACTGCCGCTGATGTTTTTTATCCAACGTGCGGCAGCACCCTGAATACCATAGGCACCGGCTTTATCGTAAGGTTCCGCTGTGTCCGCATAGGCGCTCAGCCAATTTTCATTAATCGGCGCAAAGCTAACCCGACTGATTTGATAATCATGCAACAGCTGACCCGCATGGTGGACAGCCACAGCGGTAATCACCGTATGTTCAGAGTCTGATAAGCGTTTTAAAGTCGCGATAACATCGTCACGATCTTTCGGCTTGCCCAGGGTTTCATCTGCCAGGACAACGATGGTATCCGCCGAAACCACCGGTTGATTTGGCTGAAAACGACTGACCGCCGTGTGGTTTTTTTGCACAGCCAAACGAACGCAATAAGCCAGAGGTGACTCAGCCGTTTTTCTGCTTTCATCAATATCAACCGCATTCACCTCAACCCCGAATCCCAGTTGTTCTAATAAAGCACGCCGTCGCGGTGAAGCCGACGCCAGACACAGTGTTTGCACATCAGTCACAGTCATGGCATTAAGCCCGATGATACGGGTGATTAGTTAACAGTGAATGAGCCCGGTAAATCTGTTCAACGAGAATCACTTTCACCAACTGGTGGGGAAAAGTCAATGCCGACAGTGACCAGGTCTGTTGGGCTTGTTGCATAACATTGGCGTGCAAGCCATCAGCACCGCCGACAATCAGATTAACATCGGCACCCGCCATTTGCCAGTCGGCCAATTGCCGTGACAGAAAGCGTGTGTCGATTTTTTTGCCGTGCTCATCAAAAGCAATGTTGGTTTGACCGGGTTTCAAGTGGTCTAAAATGGCCTCTGCTTCCTGACGTTTTATGCTGTCCGGTGATTGGTTCTTTACCCGAGCGACGCTACCAAGAGGAATAAGTTGTAACGCCAGATGCGGCGGCAGGCGTTTGTTATAATGACTAAATGCGGTGGCCACCCAATCGGGCATTTTATGCCCGGGGGTTAAAAGTTGAATACGCATCAAACGTTTTGTTCAGCCAAATCCCATAAACCTTCCAATTGGTAAAAGCCGCGCGCTTCCTCGCTCATGACATGCACAATGACATCACCGGCATCGACAATCATCCAATCCTGAGAGGACAAGCCCTCTTGACTGATGAGGGTAATACCGGCTTCTTCTGCGGCCATAATCGTGGTTTCAGCGATATGACGCATATGTCTGGACGAGGTACCGCTACAAATAATCATATAATCCGTGATCGTGGTTAAATGAGCCACATCTAAGATGGTGATATTTTGGGCTTTGGCATCTTCAACAGCATTCGTTAAAATCTGCAAAGAATCTTGTGACGATTTGTTCGTTGTTTGGTTTGAAGTTTTGTTTTGCACACAGTTTAAAGTCATGAATGAAGTGCTATTTTAACATGGCGGACCAAAGATAGCCCACGCATTGACAGAAAAACCGGTAATTTTGCCTAAACTGACAAGATTTTCACAAGCAATCACTAAAATGCCCATCTAAAAATGATAATATAACGCCATGATTGAACAGCTCACACCCACACCCATTCTTAACCACGGTCAGCCGCAACAACTGCGGCAAACCATTGAGGCACATTTCATCTCGACCTATGACGCTTATGAGTCTTTATTTGCTTTACTCAAGGATGATGATGCCTATTACCAGCAGCCTGAGCCCTTACGCCATCCACTGATTTTTTATTTAGCCCATACGGCTGTTTTTTTTGTCAACAAACTTCGCGTCGCGAAATTAGTTGAACAGCCGGTGGATACCGACATGGAATCAATGATGGCCATTGGCGTCGATGAAATGTCCTGGGATGACTTAAACAGTGCCCATTATGATTGGCCTGCCGTGTCTGCAGTTTATGACTACCGTAAAAAAGTCAGAGACATCGTATTACAATGCATTCAAACATTACCTTTATCGATTCCGGTGCAATGGCAGGATCCATTCTGGGTGATTATGATGGGTATTGAACACGAACGCATTCATTTAGAAACCTCTTCCGTGCTGATTCGCCAACTGGATCTTCAACACATAACAGCCAGTCCGCACTGGCCGCGTTGCCGGGATGCCGGTACGGCTCCGGACAATAGCCTGTTAACGGTACCTGAAGGCGACGTTAAGCAGGGTCGTAGTTTACCGTCGGAAACCTATGGCTGGGATAATGAATACGGCCACCAAAGTACCCGGGTAAGTGAATTTAAAGCCGCCCAGTTTTTAGTCTCGAATCAGGAGTTTTTAGCCTTTGTCGAAGCCGGCGGCTACCAGGATGCCGCGTTTTGGTGTGAAGAGGGTTGGCAATGGCGACAATACACGCAGGTCAAACACCCGGTATTCTGGCACCACGACGGCCAACAATGGCTCTACCGCAGCCTGGCCGAAGAATTTCCGATGCCCTGGTCATGGCCGGTGGATGTCAACTACCACGAAGCCAAAGCCTTCTGCCGCTGGCTGGGACATCAGCGTAATCAGCCCATACGATTACCCACCGAAGCCGAATGGTACAGGCTCTATCATCACACCATACCCCATAAGGAAACATCCCATTACCCGCATTGGCGCAAAGCACCGGCCAACATCGATTTACAGTACTATGCCTCGGCCTGCCCGGTTGATCAGTTTCGTTTCGGTGAGCAACACTTTGGCGACGTCATGGGTAATGTCTGGCAGTGGACCGAAACCGCCATCGATGGTTTTTCGGGCTTTAAAGTCCACCCGGTTTATGATGATTTTTCCGTACCCACCTTTGACGGTCGCCATAACTTAATCAAGGGCGGCAGTTTTATCAGCACCGGTAACGAGGCGCACCGTGATTCGCGCTATGCCTTTCGCCGACACTTTTATCAGCATGCCGGTTTTCGCTATGTGCAATCGGATGCAGACATCAGTCAGCAGTTCAACAGCTATGAAACCGATGAACTGATTGCCCAATATCTAGAATTTCATTATGGTGATAGCTATTTCAATGTACCTAATTTCCCCAAAGCCTGTATCGACGCCATTATGCCGCATATCGATGACAATCATCGCCAGCGGGCTTTGGATTTGGGCTGCGCAGTCGGTCGCAGCAGCTTTGAACTGGCGCGTTATTTCGAGCATGTGGATGCGCTGGATTTTTCCGCCCGCTTTATACAAAATGCCCTTAAACTGACTGAACATGGTGAGATTAAATACCTGATTACCGATGAAGGTGATTTACAAAGTCTTAAATCATTCCAACTGGCTGATTTGAAACTGGGTAAACGGATTGACAATGTTCATTTTGCCCAGGGCGACGCCTGTAACTTAAAAGCCCGTTATAACAATTATGATGTGGTGTTTGCCGGAAATCTGATTGATCGTCTCTATCAGCCGGAAGCTTTTTTACGTGATATTATGAAACGCATCAACAGCGGCGGCTACTTAGCCCTGACATCGCCCTACACCTGGCTGGAGGAATTCACGGAACGTGAATACTGGCTCGGTGGCTATAAAGAAAATGGTGAGAATGTCACCACTTTAGACAGTTTGCAGCGGATTTTAGGTGAGCAGTTTGAAGCAGTTGCTGATCCCACGGATATTCCCTTTGTCATCAGGGAAACCGCCCGTAAACACCAGCACACGCTGGCGCAATTAACCCTATGGCGCAAACGGAGTTAACTCAAAGACCCACCATGGCAGCCTTTACGCAAGGGCTGCCTGCGGGTTTAATTAATTTACACAGTAGCCACCCCGCACCTTTAACGCCGGTACAATTGGCGAATATCGTAGAACTTGATACACAGGCTTTTATTGAGGCCTTGTCACAGGATTATGCACCGGTGATTGGCAGCGAGGATGTTCGACAAGCCATTCTGACCGCCCATTACAACCACATCACAGCGCATGATATCCTCACCACCTGCGGTGCCCAGGAAGCGATATTTATCACCATGCAAGCGCTGTTACAAAAAGGCGACCAGGTGGTATGCCTGACACCGGTGTTTGCACCGCTTTATCAACAGGCGAAAATGATTGGTGCTGACGTTCACACTGTGCCATTATTATCTGATCAGGCCTGGGCCATTGACTGGCCGGCGCTAAAAAAAGCGGTTCATAAGCGCACCCGAATGCTGATTATTAATTTCCCCCATAACCCCACCGGCTGTCATATCGACGAACACGCTCTTCAAGACCTCATCGATTTATGTCGCCAACATGACTGTTGGTTATTATCCGATGAAGTGTTTCGCGGCCTTGAGCATCAAGGCCAACAGCGATTGCCGGCTGCCGTGGAGTTGTACGAGAAAGCCATCAGCATCGCGGTGATGTCAAAAGCCTATGGCATGCCCGCCATACGCCTCGGGTGGATCGCCTGTCGCCGGGCTGAGGTGCGTGCACGTATGGATAACGTGAAACGGCATTTGTCTATATGCGGCAGTCGTTTGGATGAACAAGCCGCCGGTCAGATACTGCCCCATTCTCAAGCAATTTTCGACCACCATCGCCGGCAACTCAAACACAACCGCACATTGCTGGCCGAACAGTTAAGACACTTACCGCATCTGGCTTGCCACTTACCCCAGGCCGGTGCCACCTGTTTTGTGCAATTGCCGGCAAACCCCAAAACATCCGCTTTATCAGGCGATGCCTTTGCCCGACAGTTGACCCGGCAACACGGCCTGTTGGTACTACCCGACAGCTGTTTTGTTACCGACAACCCCGGCTTTCGGTTAAGCATTGCCGATGCCGCCATGGCCGATTACTACCCCCAATTAAAAATTGACCCATAATTTAACGTTTACTGCGTAGGCAGACACCCGGAGTCTTTGATAAATGGGTTTAAAATTAATTCAACAATCAAACAACTTTGTATTCGTGCTGAGACCCTCGGATCTGCGTCCGAGGGTGACGATAATCCGGGTATTACTGACTTTGTGCCCTTAGTGAAAACCTTTGTGACCTTTGTGGTTAATAATGCAAGGGTAACCTATGAGTGGATGGTTATGATGTTGAAGCTAAATTTTTAACGGCTGCTGAACTACAATGGTCTCGGTAATTATTCCGGGCTCTTTGGTACGGTCGGTGTTTTGCTGCCATCGGGTTGATATATCGCCACCTGATTACGACCGTTATGTTTGGCTTGGTAGAGAGCCAAATCCGCTTGCGTTAACAGCATTTGCAGCGAATAACCGGCGGTTTCCGACGAGGCCACGCCAAAGCTGGCCGTTAAAGTAATCGGCTGTTCTGATTCACCATAATCCAAATCCTGAACCAGCTTCCGCATCTTTTCCAAATGATCAACCATGGTATTTAAATCAAAACCACAGCCGATCACGGCAAACTCTTCACCACCCAAACGCCCCAGAATCATGCCTTCAGGCAACACTGTTTTAAGGTGATAAATAACATATTTTAACACCCAGTCACCGGTTAAATGACCGCAGTCATCGTTGACTTTTTTAAAATGGTCCAAATCCATAATCGCCAGGTGCACGGGTACACCTTGTCCGGCTTTTCGGGTCAATAACTGCCCCACATGGTCTTCCAGACCTTTGCGGTTAAAGATTTTGGTCAGATGATCCAGTTCCACCAGGGACTCTAATTTTTTGCGCTTAATAATGGCCCGAATAACCCAAAACAACAATAAACCCACCAACAGACCCAACCAGGCCATAATTAATTTTTGATTAAGACTTTCCTTGGCCGCCAGAGCCTGTTGGGTTTTCAGTAATTCATTGGTCTGACTTAATTGCTGTAACTGGATTTCCTTGGCCATTAAATCATGCTGCACCGAGGCATACGCCACTTGCTTATCCAGCGCATCGCTCATTAACGCACGCTCAACATCACTGCGCTGACTCAGGTATTGATAAGCCAAATAAAAATTATTCTGCCGCCGGGCAAAATTTTCTAAGACTTGATAGGCTTTTAGTTTATGCTCCGAATCACCCAATTGATCGGCATCTTTGACCACTGCTTGGGCATAATTTTGTGCTGAGCGTAAATCGCCGAAAGCGAAATACAATTGTGCCAATAAAGC
>CAZWVE010000034.1:7055-9057 GCA_964636925.1 uncultured Marinicella sp. | reverse complement strand
CCCGAATGAGTCGCTATTTAGTTTTATCCAAAATGATCAAAGCCTAAGCGATTTGCTTCAATACGCTGACCTTTGTCATAAACAGTGACACCCGATCCGGCATACATATGCCCAATCACCGTACAATCCGGCGGTAGCAAGGATTCATCCTCTGGTCGAATGGTGAAACATAATTGATAATCATCACCACCGCTTAACACGTAGTCCAACCATTGTGAATCACTTTTAATGGGCTCATAGACCGGCATTTTTTCCACATCCAGTTGCGCACCCATAGCCGATGCCTCGCAGATATGCCCCAAATCCGCCAGCAATCCATCAGATATATCTATCATCGCCCGGGCATAACCTTTAACGGCTTCAGACACATCAAACCGAGGTGTGGGTCGTTTAAGTTGAGCGTCACAATCGGAACATTCGCCGGGATTGTTGAGCGCAAAAGCCGCCGAGCCAAGCTCACCACTGACCACGATTAAATCCTTATCTCTGGCATCACTGCGTTTTTTCGGTTGTGACGACAAGCCCAAGACCGTAAAACCAATACTTAACGGACCTGAAGTGGTATCCCCACCAATCAGTTCGACCTGATATTTTTGCAGTAATTCACCCACACCATGTTGAAAGCCCGAAAGCCATTTTTGATCTATATCAGGCAACGTTAAATTCATCAACAGCCACTTCGGTCGGGCGCACATGGCCGCCATATCACTTAAATTAACTGCCAGGGCTTTGTGGCCGATGTCTTCAGGTTTATCTTGTTCAAGAAAATGCCGACCCGCCACCAGCGTATCGGTGGCAATAACCATTTGGTGACCGGCGGAAATTAAGGCAGGGTCAATCACCGCGGCATCATCGCCGATGCCCAGGGTTACGGCCCGGTCCTGACCATGAACCAACGACTGGAGCTGTTTGATAAGATCGAACTCGTTAATCACACACCCAATTCATGCGGACGGGTTTCAGCAGCCACTTGTTTTAACACGCCATTGACAAAACTATGCCCACCTTCGGCACCAAACTCCGTGGTTAAAATAACCGCCTCATTAATAACAACCTTGAACGGTGTTTCAATACTTTGCGACAGCTCATACGCAGCCACCAGTAACACCGCATATTCAACCGCACCCAATGAAGCTTTTTCACGGCCCACATGGGGATCAATTAAGGCCTCAATGGCGGTGCGATTGGCAGCGATATAACGCAAAGCCTTTTCAAAAAAGGCCATATCCACTTTTTTGAAGTCTTGTTCTTCAATAAATTGATTAATCACCGAGGACACCGACTCATCGTTGTAATGCATCTGGTATAAGGCTTGCACCAGACGTTTGCGGGCCCGGTGCTTTCTCGCCAATGGCTCAGGTAAGCGTTTATTCTTTTTATGTTGACTCATAATGATTGACTGTCCAATGGTGGATGCACTGATGCAGCGCCTGGGTTAACCGTAAACCGGATGATCTTTGCACAATTTCGCCACTTTTTTACGCACGTCAAGCAACACGGCATCATTGTCCATATCTTCCAGAATATCACACATCCAGTTGGCAATGTCACTAAAATCAGCGGCATCAAAGCCCCGTGTGGTACCGGCCGGAGTTCCCAATCGTAAACCACTGGTGACAAAGGGTGAGCGCGGGTCATTGGGTACGGCATTTTTATTAACCGTAATATTAGCCTCACCCAAACGGGCTTCGGCGTCTTTACCGGTGATGTCTTTGGCCACCAAATCCAGTAAAAACAAGTGATTTTCGGTGCCACCTGACACCACATCAAAACCACGCGCGATAAAAACCTGTGCCATGGCCTGGGCATTTTTAACGACATTTTGTTGGTAGGTTTTGAATTCAGGCTGTAAGGCTTCATTAAAAGCCGTGGCTTTGGCCGCAATGACATGCATGAGCGGGCCACCTTGAATCCCCGGAAAAACCAGTGAATTCAATTTCTTTTCAATGTCTTTATTGGCTCTGGCTAAAATAATACCGCCACGAGGACCACGCAGGGTTTT
>CAZWVE010000034.1:0-6955 GCA_964636925.1 uncultured Marinicella sp. | reverse complement strand
TGTCTTTATTGGCTCTGGCTAAAATAATACCGCCACGAGGACCACGCAGGGTTTTGTGTGTGGTTGAAGTAGTCACATCTGCGATATTCACCGGCGAAGGGTACACACCCGCCGCCACCAAGCCGGCCACATGCGCCATATCCACCATGAAATAGGCACCCACTTCTTCGGCGATGTCTTTAAATTTTTGCCAGTCAATGCGCTTTGAGTACGCCGAAAACCCACCAATAATCATTTTCGGCTGATGCTTTATGGCGAGATTTCGCACCTCTTCAAAATCAATTTCACCGGTGGCTTCATCAATGCCGTATTGCACCGCATTATAGAGTTTACCGGACATATTAACCGGTGATCCATGGGTTAAATGGCCGCCATGCGCCAATGACATCCCTAAAATGGTGTCACCGGGTTGCAATAAGGCCATATAAACCGCCTGATTGGCCTGCGAGCCTGAATGCGGCTGCACATTGGCATAATCGGCATCAAATAATTTTTTGACCCGCTCAATAGCCAGATTCTCAGCGATATCCACATACTCACAACCACCGTAATAACGACGCCCAGGGTAGCCTTCGGCGTATTTATTGGTGAGTTGTGAACCCTGGGCTTGCATCACCGCAGGCGAAGTGTAGTTTTCCGAAGCAATCAGCTCGATATGGTCTTCCTGACGCCGGTTCTCCTGTTCGATGGCGGCCATCAAATCCGGATCTGTTTTGCTTAAGGTGTTATTTTTATCAAACATAATAGATGAATTGTTAAAAGCGATAGGTCGGTATTTTAACTGCCACCGCCGTGGAAGTCATCACTGGCTGATATATTTCACCAAGGTTTGGCAATCACCAAATAGATAACGATCAATAAGATAAGCGCCGGGATTTCATTAAAATACCGAAACCAGAGGTGGCTGCGTTTTTGGGTGCCTTGAACAAATTGTCGATGAATGGCAAAACAATAATAATGATACGCAATTAAAACGCCGACCAAAACCATTTTCGACACGAACCAGCCTTGCTGGATATACGTGAACCAAGCCTCACCGGCAATGCTGTACACCAACAATACCGCAGAAATCACCGTGCCCCATAGGGTAAAGCGCATCATTTTCATCAGACGCTCTTGCAAGCCGGTTAATAGGTCCCGTCCGGGTTGGTCTTTGGTCATGGCGTGGTTAACAAACAGTCTTGGCAAATAGAACAAACAGGCAAACCAGCTCACCACAAAAAAGATATGAATGGTTTTTATTATCAACATCCTTAAACTCACTTAGCACCGGCAGGTGGTATAATGCCTTTTTTTGTCAAAAACAGCAACCAACGTGTCCACAAAAACACCCCAATATATCATCAAAACAGCCAATGAAGAACGCTCCTTTATTCGACGGCACTGGCTACTGGCCACGTTAGTGGGTTTGATTATTGTGGCTTTTTTTTATGGTCGTTATTACGACATTGATGTGCTCAAAGCGTTTAAAGGTCAAAAACAAACATGGACCGAAATTAATCAACGTCTCACTGACGAGAACCAACAACAAGCGGTTATCATCAGCCGCCTCCAGACGGAACTCAAGGTCAAAGACCAGGCAATGCAAACCTTAAAATTAGATTTAGATCAGTTAAATCAGGAAATCGCGCAGCTCAAGGCGGATATTGGTTTTTATGAAAATCTGTTGAGCCACAAAGACAACATCAAAACTTTGCGGGTGTTTGAAGCCATCGCCAAACCGGTGTCCAATTATATACAACTTAAAATTGTGTTGGCACAGAAACTGGAAAAAGCCCGCACCAAATCCGGCACATTGTCTTTGAATTTATTGGGTATTAAAGATGACAAGGCGCTACAAATCGATTTAATCAAACAATTTGAACTTGATCCTGAATTTTCGTTCAAATATTTCCAAATCAAGAATTATGCCATCACTTTACCCGATGGTTTCATTCCAACCACACTTTTAGTAGAATTACATAGTCAAGAAAACCGTCCGACGACAGTGACTGAACGCATTGCCTGGCAAGATATTTGGCAAGCCAACACCGGCAATGAAGAAATCCAACCACCGTCTGACCAACCACCGGAAACCAATTCCAATGATTTGGATTAAAAACAATGTTTAGTAAAAAAACCAAACCAGAGACAACTATGGCACAAAACAATCAAAAACAATTAGACACCCTGATCGGTCAAAGCACCCGCTTAAAAGGCGACATGACTTTTAATGGTATGATGCATCTCGATGGCCGAGTAGAAGGCTCTATCATTGCAGAAAATGACAATGACACGCTGACAATCAGCGAAAATGGTCGCGTTAAAGGCACCATTAAAGCCGGTAATTTAGTGATTAACGGCACCATTGAAGGTGATATTACCGCCACCGGAAAAATCGAGGTGCTCAGTCAGGCTCGTATTAGTGGAAATATTTACTACGTCAACATCGAAATGGAAACCGGTTCACAAGTTAACGGCCAACTGATTTATCAGGGAGGCGAAGTAACCCACATTAATAAACATGACAAACCAGCCAAAGACCAAAAAACATGAGTGACATTACCATTAGCCCGCCGGCAGCCAAAAAAATAAACCAATTGGCGCTTGAAGAAATGAACCCCGATCTTAAATTTCGGGTTTATATCATCGGTGGCGGCTGCTCGGGATTTCAATATGGCTTTGCTTTTGAAGAAAACAGCGAGGACGATGATATGACCATCGAAACCGGGGGAGTGACGGTTATGATTGATCCCATGAGTTATCCGTACCTGATGGGTTCTACCATTGATTATCTGGAAGACTTACAAGGTTCTCGATTTGTGGTGAATAACCCCAATGCCAAAACCACCTGTGGTTGCGGTAGTTCGTTTGCCATATGACTCATGATCAAATTTATTTTACCTGGACAGAGTTGGATCGTTGCGCCGATATGCGCAATCAAAAAAATCGTATAGACCAACTCAAGAAAATCAAAACCTGTCATTATGTACCGGTTTTTGAAGGTAAACATTTGTATCCCAAAGAACACAATTTATTTTATATCGCTGACCAGTCTCTTGGTCAGCCTGAACGAGAAAGTTTTTTAGGTATCTTACATGATGAGCTGTGGTTTAGCTGCGGACTGGACGAAGAAGAAGCAGACTATTTAGCACAACAATTTAACGGTGAATTTGAATCCGTACGCGAATACGCCATGTCACTGGATGAAGATTTAGGCCATATTGCCTTATATTCCCGGGGTCTTGATTTGTGGCAACGGCAAAAAAAATATTGTTCGATTTGTGGCGAATTAAATCAAATTGAAAGCGTTGGTCATAAAATGTTGTGCAGCAACGGTCATGCCCAATGGCCACGCATTGAACCGGCCATTATTGTTCTGGTGACCAAAGGCGACCGTTGTTTATTAGGTCGCAAGCATAATTGGAAACCCGGTGTTTATTCAACCCTGGCAGGCTTTGTTGAAGCCGGCGAAACCATTGAAGACGCGGTTTACCGTGAAGTCTACGAGGAATCAAATATCCGCATTAAAAATGTCCGCTATTTTGGCTCACAACCCTGGCCGTTCCCGGCTTCTTTAATGTTGGCCTTTCAGGCTGACGGTATTTCAGAAGACATCAGATTGGACGATGAAATGGAAGACGTACGCTGGTTTTCCCGTGATGAACTCATTCAATGCCATAAAGACGGCTCCATTATCTTAGCGCCCCGCTTTACCGTGGCAAACAGCCTAATCAGCCACTTTGTCGGCCAACCACTATAATCATCTCCCTATGCCCGAACTACCTGAAGTTGAAACCACCCGCCGTGGTTTAGAAAAATATATTCTTAATCAAACCATCGAACGCATTGAAGTCCGCCAACCGAAACTGCGCTGGCCCATTCCAGTCAACATTAAAGACATCCAAGGACAGAAATTCATCGAAATTAAACGTCGTGGTAAATACCTGCTGCTACAGCTCAATCATGACCAGCATCTCATTATCCATTTGGGTATGTCAGGCGCCCTGTCTGTACCTGATATATCCGAGCCCCTAAAAAAGCATGACCATTTTGTTGCATATTTGAATAATGGCCGGGCCATGCGATTCCATGACCCGAGGCGCTTTGGCTGTATTTTATTAACCGATGATTGCCCGGAGCAACATCCTTTATTGACCAAGCTGGGGCTTGAGCCTTTCAGCGAATCATTTCATGGTCACTGGTTGAAGAAAGCCGCCCATAACCGCACCGTGGCAATCAAAAATTTTATTATGAATGCACAGGTGGTGGTGGGTGTCGGCAATATTTATGCGGCCGAATCCCTTTTTAAAGCCGGTATTCACCCTAACCGTGCCGCTTCCCGGATTGGCTTACAGCGTTACCAACGCTTAGCCAAAGCCATTCAGGAAGTTCTCGCTGACGCTATTGATGCCGGTGGCACCACCTTGCAGGATTTTACCCAAAGTGACGGCTCTCCGGGTTATTTCCAACAACAACTCCGGGTATATGGTCGTGCCGGTCAGGCTTGTTACCGCTGTGGACATACCATACAAAACATCATCATCGGTAACCGCAGCAGTTATTATTGCCC
This sequence comes from uncultured Marinicella sp., assembly GCA_964636925.1. GTDB lineage: Bacteria > Pseudomonadota > Gammaproteobacteria > Xanthomonadales > Marinicellaceae > Marinicella. Next base: position 2,403 of record CAZWVE010000034.1, on the reverse strand, counting down.
CCGGTGTCAGCATTAAACAGTCAGCAAACAAAACATTAATAAGTTCCTACGCCTACAATTTTTTGTTATTATCATGTTAAAACTCATTGAGACAGGGAATCTTGAATAAAACCGTAAAGCCAATCCTCACCAATGTCTTATTCGCGGCTATTTATGCCGCGGTTTGCTATGCGGCCTATTATTATTTTGTGCGACCGACTTTGGCCATCTGGCCTGCCGCCGGTATGGGTGTGGGTGCCATCATTATCTGGCGAAGCCGCATTATTCCCGGGCTCTTATTGGGGGAATTGCTGAACAGTTTAATCATCTATAAGGTTCATCAACAATTTGGCTGGAATGTCGATACTTTATACAACGCTCTTTTTTACAGTTTAAATGTGCTGCGTCCTATGGTGGCCGGTTTTTGGGTCAGTCATGTGCTGGGCCATCAACTATTACTGCTTGATTTAAAGTCGGTAGCCAAATTCTTTGCTTTTGCCGCAGTGATACCCATGGCTGTCACCAGTATTTTATTCATAATACTGCTGAACCAAATTGGCTTTTTCACGGATGATAATTTTTTCACCAAAAGCTTTTTGTGGTACTTAGGGGACATCATGAGTGTCTTGATTTTCACACCCATTATGCTGACCCTGCTTGCCCGGCCCCGTACATTGTGGCGTACCCGAATCGTTAGTTTAACGCTCCCGGTTCTGGTGTCGTTCGTGTTAATTTATTTATTGTTTAACTCCTTTCGCCAATTTCAAATTGATCGGGTTAACGAAGGTATTCAAAGCCAGCTCAATGTTCTGGTCACCCAATTCAAACAAGGCCCTGAGGACATTGATCAATTATTGGACAATTTACGGCAACAAAGCCCGGTTTATGATGTTAAACATTATGTGGTTCGGGTTTATCGTTTAGACAACAATGGCCGTCAACTGATTTATTTTAATAAGGATGTGCGGGTATCTCGCTTTAAAGCCTACATCCATGAAACCCAAATTTCGATTGGCGGCACGGATTACATTCTTTTTATTGCGCCCAATAATGATTTATTCCTGGCCAACACCCCCCAAAGTTTGTGGCTGACCTTATTGGTGGGTATCTTTTTTGCTGCTTTTATCACTTTTATTATGCTGATTTTAAGTGGTAAAAATTACACCACCGCCCAAACAGTGGCTGCCCGCACCAGAGATTTGAATGAAACCAACAAAAAACTGGCACAAACCAATTTAGACTATAAGCGTATCATCGAAAGCCATCCGGTGATTTTCTGGAAAGTTAATATCAAAGAAGATCAAATCAAATTTGTCAGTGCCGAGGCCAAGTCATTATTGGGTTATCCAATCAAACAATGGCTCACTGAACCCCATTTTCTTATGGGTAAAATTCACCCTGATGATCTCAGCAGTTTTAAAGAAGCCCTGTTCCAAAAAATATTTAAACACAAAAACATCATCATTAGTTATCGGATTCAACACGCCAATGGTGACTATCGCTGGTTTAAAGATACTTTATACTTACCCGAAGACTTTGACCAGACTCAGGAAATTATGGGTATGATGGTTGATATCAATGAAGAAAAATCCAACGCCCAAAAAATTCATCACCTGGCATTTCATGATTCATTAACCCAATTGCCCAATCGTCAACAATTACAACAGGTACTCAATGAGCTCATTCGTCGGGGGAAATCTCAACAGGAGTATGGTGCTGTTTTGTTTTTGGACATGGATCGCTTTAAAGTGTTGAATGACGCACTGGGCCACCATTTCGGTGACCAGTTACTGCTCAAAATAAGTAATCGACTCAAGCTCTATCAAGATGAATTTAAATTAATCGCTCGTTTTGGCGGAGATGAATTTGTGCTGGTTACTAATTGCGAATACCAAAGCGCCAACGATGCCGCGGTACAAGTTGTCATGCTGGCAGAGGATATTATTCAAACTCTGGCCAAACCCTATCAAATTGATCACCACCAGCATATATGTACCGTCAGTGTTGGCGTATCTATTTATCCCAATGAAAGTAACACAGTCAACGATATCATCCGTCAAGCCGATGTTGCCATGTACCGCTCAAAAGAACAGGGACGAAATCAGGTAACCATGTATCACCAAAGCATGAAACAGCTTAATGACCAGATACTCTATGTTGAACAGCTGTTACGTCACTCGGTCAATGAAGACAGCTTTATTTTAAAATACCAACCCATGGTCAATGCTGATCGACAAATTGTCAGTTTTGAAGCGCTGATTCGTATTTTCCAGGACGGTCGAACCATTTATCCCGATGAGTTTATTCCGGTGGCTGAAGACACTGATTTAATTCAGTCACTGGGTCGGTGGGTCATTACCAATGTCTGCTATACAGCCAGTGAATCAGGGCATAATATCTCCATTAATGTCAGCTCAAAGCAAT
>CAZWVE010000033.1:0-9096 GCA_964636925.1 uncultured Marinicella sp. | reverse complement strand
GTTGGCCGCTTGGGTATCCCTCCAACGAACGAAGCACGGCATTTTCGTAGAATATAACCTTAATGTCAATAAAAAATAGCAGTAATTTGGGTTAGGCGCCCCGATAAATTCATTCACATCACCGAGCAGCGAATTTTAGATCAATTTTAAGACTTTGCAAGGTTTATTTTTAAATCAGTTTCAATACCTTATAGCCTCGCTTATTATTACCATTTTATTGGTTTTAGGCTACCTGCTGCTATACAATGGCTGCCCTGTCAATTACTCATTCGGCCATGCTCAAACGCATATTCTGTTTTTTGTTAGTAAGTCTGCTGACGACTTCTGTCAGCGCCGGAAATAAGCTGACTCAATCACTGAGAACAGTCAGTCTGGCGCCCCATATTACCGAACTGATTTATGCCGCCGGTGGCGGTGATACTCTGGTGGCAGTCAGCGCCTACAGTGATTACCCGAAACAAGCCACCGAAAAACCTGTCATCGGGGATGCTTTTCGTATTGATTTAGAACGTATGATAACCTTGCAACCGGATTTGGTTTTTTATTGGCAAGGCACAACCAGCCAACAGGTGTTACAACAACTGAAACAACATGGTTTCACAGCTGTACCTATTAAAATTGAGTCCTTAAGCGATATTGGCCAGGCGCTATTAACCATTGCCAATCGTTTACAACGTCCGCAACCGGACAGTTACCATGAATTTATGCGGCAACTGCACATCCGGCAACAACAGGATATGAAAACCCGCACCGTGTTTATCCAACTTTCCGAACAGCCGCTATATACTGTTGATGCCACACATTGGATGAGTGAAGCGGCCGGTCTATGCGGCTTGCAAAATGTTTTTCAGGATTTAATGACCACCGCCGCCACGGTTAGTCGTGAAGCCGTTATCGGTCATAACCCTGAGGTGATTGTGCGCATGCAAGCCATGACAAAAGACAGCCCCCTGCAACAGTGGCAACAAATAAAGGCCATTAAAAATCAACATATTGCTGTTGTTAACCCGGATTTATTTAGCCGCCCGACACCGCGGATAGTGGACGCGGTGGACAGCTTATGCCGACAAGTGAATCAATTCTCCGTAACAGCCGGTGAATGAACCAGCCGGTTAAATTGATCATCATACAAACCCACTAAAACGGCATCACCTGTTTGACTTATTCGAAAACCGCCGTATTCGGCCTGTTCAAAAGTGGCGGCCGTACCTTCTTCAAAGAAATACGCATCGGTGACCAGCCGAACGCGTTGCCCCGACCAGTTAAGATCAAGTAAATAATGATTATCGGCTAACGGTTGACCGTGATAAAAATCAACCCAATGGCCGACTTGCTGCGCATCTGTGGCAACAATACCCTGTTTAGGTAAATCTGGTAGCGTGTCTCGTCTATTTGAACCGAAGGCCACTTGTGCCTCGTTAGTTATGACAAAACGCAAACGCATGTAATCACCTTGCATTAGTGAACGCGGGTCCACCGGTGCCAACTTTAAAAACAACCAATCACCGTGATCAATAAGCCGCTGTTTTTGTACGATACCGACATTAACCATAACCAGCACGGCCAACACTGTCACGACAATCACCGCCAATTGTCCACCATGACTTTTTGGTACGACCACCGAAGCCCGGCTGCCGGATCGACGTCCAAACCAGGCGGTGACCAATAAAACCAAACCGGTAGCGGCCAAAAGCATGGCTTTTTTGATTAAGGTAATATCCAACTGGTAATAATACCAACTGACAAAGCCCAATATGGACAACACCCCTATTGACATTAATTGTCTTTGACGGACTGCAAAACCAACCATCAGTAACAATACTGCACTGCTCAAACCGGGAATTAAAAATCCCATCATACCAAGACCGAACATAACCACAACCACCAAATACCGATCTTTGGAGTCCGCCGGCAACATATGACCCTGACGCAAGCGGAGATAGAAGAACACATACGCCAGCAGATGTAAAAAGCCACTGATAAATTCGCCATGGGATAACAGGCCCGCAGTCGGTTGCCGACCCAACTGCCAATACCAACTTAAAGCCTGAATATTTAACCCGAGCAAAGCCAGGGCAGCGGCATAGGCGAGCGGTTCATACAGGGATTTTTCAGCCTGCCAACCAACTTTGTCCAGCCACAACCAAACCACTGCAACAGCCAAAAGAGCACTGCCGATACCGGTTGTCAATAAAACAGAATGCCCCCAAAAGACCAATGTGACGGCGAACAAGGCACTCATTAAACGATGCACAAAATCATGCATCACTGCCACCAATATGGCCTGATATAGTGCCAAAACCAAAAACAAGCCCGTTTCTCGCCAGCCGAGAAAATCAACAATGGCATAACTGACCAAAGTCTGGCCGGCCAAACTCAACACCAAAAACAATTGCCTTAAAAAAACACTGCCGTGCGCCTCTTTATGGCGCCAATAATGATGACCGGCAGCACCATTCATGAGCAAACCCAACAGGCCACACAACCAGGGATAGTCTATGATTGGCGTGATTAAGCTGGCGATAGAAATCAACATAAAAAGTGCCGCAAACCAACCACCCACACCCTGCAAAAAACGCACTGTCCAATCATCATCACCCTCTAAAAAGGGATCATCGGGGCAGTGCTCCTGGGTGGTCAATTGCTGTTGTTTCAGCTGATACCATAAATGATCACGTTGCATAGCAGCAGGATTGAGGTTTTAATCAAAAGAGATTATAGCACCTGTTGGTACCAAGTGTTGCTGCCCTATAACCTATAGACCCTCGCGGGTGAGCTCAAGTATCCGTGCCAACACTGACTGGATTTTATAAATACCATCATTACTGTCAATACCACCGTTCGCATCGTTAGTCATACCGACCACCACATAAGGCGCATGACCATTGTCTTCTAACAGCCAGGCATGGGTCAGCACATGATAGCCGTCAACGCCTGACACTAAACTGCCGCCTTTATACCAGACGCGGTCCCAGTTATTCCTGATTTCCGGTTGAGCCGTTTGTGCACCCATGGCACGATCAATTAATGCCAATGCATCTGACCCTTGTGGATAGGTGCGCAAAGTAGCGAAGTTTTGACACACCTCCATGGCCGAGGCACGCCAGCTGCCTGTGGTCATCAGAAAGTCATTTTGATAAGGGTAACTGGTAACAGCGCCAAGGGGTTCTAATTGGGTATTGATAAAATTGAGCTGATTACTTTCGCTGTCGTTCACAAAGTTGCTGGCTGTTGTTGGGTCAATTGAAAAAAACAAATGGAATTGCTCATTAATGGACAAAATTGGTTTAAGCACATTGGCATTGACCACACCTGAGTTATCAATATAAACGTCAATAACAGAACGACCCACCACATCGTGTAAAATTTCAGTGGCCGTATTATCACTGACACCCAACATCATCACCGCCAAATCCTGTGCTGAAAATACGGTCCCGGCCGGCTCATTATTAGTTAGACTGCCACCATTAACCCACTGACTGGCATCAAATGTTACATTTTGGCTGGGACTTATGGTCATGTTTTCCACAGCATCAGCCACACCACCCAACACCCAGGTTTTAAAAATCGAACCGGTGGCTTTCAGGGTTTGGGCGTTACTTTGATAAATCGGCTGACACTGATTATTATGATCCACATAAGCAACCAAAAGACCGGAATCCGCGGCAAAGGTATTGAATTTAGTTATCGCCTGTTGCATGTTCAACCCCTGATCAACCGGGTATTGAACACTGCCATAATAAGGGGACACATAAAAATAAATAATTTCCTCATTACCGGTGTAACGGGTGTCCACCAGAAAGTAGCCCATATTGGCATTGGCATCCTGTCCTTGTACCACCACCGCCGTGCTCATTGGTGTCATTGCAACGATATCAATTATTTTTCCATTCGGGTAGTTGTTGCGCAGACCATCAAAAAAACTTTGTAACTGGCTGGCATTAAAAGCACTGGAAAAATGGGCGTTGATGTCATTAATGGAGGTACTTGACTCACTGAGTTGTTGCACCACCCAATCCAGTTGATTAGCCGCCGGCTCATTCGGTAACACAAACTCACCGGCAACCTCAGGAAACAACGGTGTTATGGCCGGCGCCTCAAAATCGTTATAAAAAATAATTTGTGACCAGGCCTGGCCACTGATTAACAACAGGATAATAACTTTAAATAATGTCATAATAACGCCCCTTGCAGCTGTCACCGCAACGATTAAGTTGCAAAATAAAAGCCCAATAAGCTTTCATGACGTTATTGTACAAACAGGTCATCTAATTTATCAGGACAATTGCTGGACATTGCATGACGTTTCAGGACAAATGCATAAAATAACGCGATATTTACCTTTTTAAGCCCCAGGGACGGACGGTTTGATTTCTTGTTGTCGTAACGACTTCAGCCATTGTACGGTTACGGTGGTCATGACAATGATGACAATCGATAACCAAAACAAGCTCCAGCCGGAAGCCCAATCACCCAACAGTTTCATGATTAATGTCATTAACAGGATTATCACCGATAAAGACCATAAAGCTAACATCACCAAATCCAATCGAACATGTCGATAATAGCCATACAATCCGGCCAAGCCCAGCGATGATGCCAGCCCAAAACTCAAGCCGAAATCTCGCCATTCAAGCACTGCCGCCATACCCATATAAGTCAGACAGACCATTAAGGTCAGGGCTTGTAATTGAAGTGCCCAGGTTTGTGTCAGCCGATAGTGTTGCAATCGCCTTAACCCCTTCAGGTCACCATTAAGCACAGACAGCATCAACCATAACACAGCATTGACCAGTAAAAAGAGCCATACCGCATGTTCACTCTGTCCCATCAGTACCAACCAGGCCGGCCGACTATCGACATACAACATCAACGCCACATTGATTAAAACAGACCAGATAACCCACATGACAGCCTGACCCGAGATGATGACCATGACACTGATAAGCAAAGACCAGAGTGCAAAAAGTTGCCAGGGATCGGCACCGGTTTGATAAATCTGACCAAACAAGGCCAACAAACCGCCAATCAACAAAGCAATTAAAACACGAGCAACAGTGTGTCCCAGGGTAATGGTATGTTGGCTCAATCGGTAACGCCTGGCCAACACAAAAGTCCACAACCCATAAAAAACCAAAACCAACAATAAGCTGCCTTGCACCAGCGCAAACTTAAACATCGGACCCATGCTTTGCCAGTTGTAAGCCATAAAAAATATCAGGGCAACCACCAGCGCCAGACTGCCCAGCACCCAAAGTAGCTGCCGAATAAAAGGTGGCCAACTATCAGCAGATGCCCGCTCATCGGCGATTTGCAGCGCTGTGGCTGCGGCCGAGGGCTTAATGGCCTTCATTTTTATCCAATGATAAACCGCAAAACGTGACATTAAACACCTTTTTAAACAGGACGTAGAGATAAGTTTAGCAGATTTTAAGCCCGCATCAGGTGGTTTTTTGCGGACCGATGCGCAACAGCTCGGTCAGACGAGAACGTGTCCTTTGGTACTCAAAAGCCAGACGTTGCCCCTGATAGAGGGTTTCATAATGACAGGCTGCGCGACACACCATGCCCACATCGGCTTCATACAACACATCGACCAAAGTGATAAAACGGCGCGTTTGATCATCCATATCTGCAGTTAGTTTAGGGATAGAGTCTAACAAAACGAAATCATACTGTGCACCAATATGCAAATAATCATTGGCACCACGGGCGGTTCCGCACAAAGACTGAAAAGTGCACCACAGCATATTTTGCGCAGCCTGAACCACCGCCAAAGGACGGCCGTTAACAGAGATATGGGATGGCTTGTTAGCCGCCACAGAAAAGTCAGAGAAAAAGGTTGCCAATCGTTTCGCTGACGAATCATTCAGCGGAAAATACCAGTATTCATGATCATGGCTGTCCTGATAACGGTAATCCTGCTGACCATCTAACCGTAAAACAGCCATATGTTGATTAATCCAGGCAATGGCCGGTAAAAATTTTGCCCGTTGCAGGCCACCTTTATATAAATCATCTGGTCGTACATTGGAGGTGGTTACCAAAGTCACCCGATTGTCATGCAGCGTCTTTAATAAGCCGGCCAACAGCATGGCATTGGCAATGTCGTTCACCAAAAATTCATCTAAACAGAGAATTTTAATGTCTTGACCGATTCGCCGGCCAATGTGATTCATGGGATTACTAACACCATCCAGTTGCCGCAGTTGACGATGAATCCATTGCATAAAATCATGGTAATGCTGGCGTCGTTTTGGCACCGTATCAGGTAAACTGTCATAGAACAAATCCATGAGATGGGTTTTACCCCGACCCACGGATCCATAAATATACAAGCCGGTGGCGGCCATTGGCTGAGTCCGAAACCACCATGCCTTTTTTGGTGGTTTCATCAGCTCATTGTACAAACGTTGAAACGATTGTACCACCTCCGCTTGTCGCTGATCAGGCAATAAAGTACCGTTCTCAATTTCCCTTTGATAGCTGGCGGCCGGTCCCATTAATCCAGCGGTTCTGTGTTAACCTGGCGCAGTAAACCGTTTTTCACCGCCCCTTTTAAATCCAATAAACGTCGGTGGAAAAAATGACCGGCTTTCATGGTAACCAGTTGCGGTTTGGGATTTTGTGCTTCCACGTATTCATACACGGCACGCGGACTGACCACATCGTCCTCTTCCCCCATAACCATCAACCAGGGACACTCAGGCGGCTCCAGTTCAGTAAAATCGTAGCGTTCCACCGGTGGCGCCACGGTCACAAAATGCTCCGGCTTAATGTCATGCACGGCACGCATCGCCACATAACATCCAAAGGAAAAACCTGCCAGCCAAAATTGACTGTTCGGTTTGGCCTGCCTGGCCCAGTCATAGACAGCCATCAAATCATCGGTTTCACCGACACCATCATCAAACACACCATCAGACTCACCGACACCGCGAAAATTAAAACGAATGGTGTAGGCACCCATCTCCCGAAAGGCTTTTTCCAACATATGCGTGACTTTATTGCGCATGGTGCCTCCGTAGAGCGGGTGCGGATGGCAGATAATGGCAACGCGATCTTTATCCACGGCATCAGCCACCGGCGGTGCAGTCAGTATTTCGATTTGACCGGCCGGGCCGGGTATTAATAAGACCGTGGATTCTTCGGCAAATTGAGGCACATCTGTCATAGGTACTTGGATTCTTAAAAGCCGGGCATTATAACATGTTAAGTCGCTTTCTCAGTGCTGTCGCTAAAGTCAAAAGCGTTCACTTTCATGGCATATAACAACATAAGAATGACCGGCACCCCCAACATCGCCGTCATCATGAAAAATTGACCAAAACCCAGGGCTTCCACCATGCCGCCTGAATAGCCGCCCAGAATTTTTGGAAACAGGGTCATCACCGATGAAAACATGGCATATTGTACCGCGGTAAAACGTCGATTCACTAATAAGGATAAAAATCCCACAAAAGCCGCCATCGCCAGACCGGCCGATAAATTATCCGCGGATATCATCAGCGCTAAAAACCACAGGCTCTTACCCATACCGGCCATCACCATAAACAACAAATTGGTTATCGCCGATAAAGTCGCGCCCACCAGCATAATCCGTAAAATACCAAATTTCACCACCAAAACACCGCCCAATAAACCGCCCACCAATGTCATGAACAATCCAAAGGTTTTCACAATCGAGGCTATTTCATCCAGAGAAAAACCCATGTGCTGATAAAACAAATTGGCACTGACCCCCATGACAATGTCCGACACCCGATACAAAGCAATAATGCCAACCAATAAAAAAAGATGCTTGCGGTGACGCTTGAACAGATCTGCCACAGGCTGCACATACACCGACACCATCATGGTTTGATTAATGAGACGTGTATAACTAACTGTTTTCGCCACCAAAAAAGCTGCGGCTAAAGCGAATGCCAGTTTCACAGCCACAATCACTGTATCAATGAGAATGTCATTACTGATTAGCTGTGAAAGTTGCGCTGCCAGCCACACCATCATGTCTTCTGACAATATATAAACAACCACAAAAGTGATTATCGACACCACAAACACCAGCAACACCCCCAAATAATCACGGGTGCTATGCACTAATTCCTGCTTGGTTGGTGGCTCTTTAATGGCCAGTGTCGTGGCAATCCCCACCAGCATGGAGCAAGCCATGACCAAATAGCTGATTTGCCAGGCTTGATAGCGATAATCACCCACCGCCGTACCTAAATAACCGGCAATAAATAACGCCCCGGCACCGGAGGCAATCATGCCCAAACGATAGCCAATAATGTACACAGAAGACAACATGGCAATGTCCTGTTCCGTGGATGCTTCAATGCGCCAGGCATCGATTAAAATGTCCTGAGTTGCCGATGAAAAACCCAACAAAACCGTTGCCATGGCCATACGAATTAAGGCGCCTTCACCACTGGCCGGATCAGTCATCGCCATCCAGATGATGGCAAGCATTATCACCACTTGCACCGTTAATAACCAGCCCCGTCGTTGTCCCATAAGACGGCTCAAAACAGGTATCGGCAGTCGATCCACCAGCGGCGACCACAGAAATTTAAAAGAATAACCAAGCGCAGCCCAGCTAAAATAAGTGATTTCTGACTTGGCAATACCCACCTGATCCAGCCACAATGACAAAGAAGAAAAGATTAAATATAAAGGGACACCCGCCACAAAACCCAGTAAGGTCATATGTAAGAACTTGGGCTTAAATAAATAACGAAGAACCGTGGGCATGACTGATTGCTTAAAAAACTGTCCACAGTGTACCATGATTTATGCGTTTTATTGGTCCGCAAATATAACCAAAATCGACCTCAACAAAGACCCACAATGGATTTTGTACCTGCCCCATAAATCAGGTAAGATAAAGGCTGGATAATACGGGAAAGACAACCATGATAAATGCCGAACAATTGCAAGACTATTTTCCTTTCAATACCATCAACCCGAACTTTTATCCACTCTTGTTATCAGCAGGACATCGTCTTACAGCACAGAAAGATGGTTTTATTTCACAGCCCGGTCAATCGTTAAAAGATACCTTATATTTAACCCGGGGCGTGGTCCACATCACCA
>CAZWVE010000032.1:0-9152 GCA_964636925.1 uncultured Marinicella sp. | reverse complement strand
AAAAAGTCTCTTTTCATGTTATTGTGTTCAATGTCGAAACTTATTGATGCCACAAGCCCCTTTATTTATAAAACAGCAAACAATAAGTATGATACCGTCCCTGGGCTTATAATTTATAAGCAATAAAATGTATATTAGCAACCTTTTTTTACTATTTTTTAACATGACTGCCATTTTTTCTTCACAAACTGCCGAACTAAGCACCATCGAAGTGTCCGATGCCCAGGCTTTGGCCGGTGATTTATTTCACCGCTCTTTCAACGCTGAGATTCCGGATTTTCCGAAACATTTTGTTTTTCTGGCCAGTGTTGCACCGGGTATTTCACTGACTTTGGGTTATTTACATTACACACCTAAGGACAGCCTTTATTTGTGCGGTGGCATGTGTGTTAACAGTCGCGCCATAAGACACTTATCAAAAACACAACGGGCTGACATCAAACAACAAGGCGGGGTGGCGATGATGATGGCAACCTCTTCGTTACAACAATTAACCGGCCATGAGGCCGTGTTTGCCCATGTCGGCCATACCGGCTCGTACCGCATTTGCATGGCAAAAAACTTTATCGCCACCCCTTATGAACATTTAATTGTCAATTGGCAAGAACCTATCAGCCATGAACGGAAAAAACAACTGATTGAACAGGCCAATCACTATGCACCTTTTTAAAAGTGGAGAATACCATGACTCAGTTTGATTATGACCTTATTGTTATCGGTGGAGGTTCCGGCGGTGTCCGTGCTGCCCGAATTGCCGGCGGCTATGGCAAAAAAGTGGCTTTATGTGAGGCCGATAAACTTGGCGGCACTTGTGTCATTCGGGGTTGTGTGCCAAAAAAACTGATGGTCTATGCCGCATCCTATCAAAAAATGTTCAAAGCAGCTGAAGCCTTCGGCTGGAATATCAACGCCGTATTTGATTTCAGCACTTTACAAAAGAACAAAGACCGGGAAATAAGCCGGCTGAATAAAATTTACCATGGCTTAATTGACAATGCCGGTGTTGATCTATACCCCCATCATGCTGCATTTGTCGATAAGCACACCATTCAAGTGGGCACAAAAACCATCACCGGCGAACACATTATTATTGCCACCGGCGGCACCCCGCAGATGCCGGATATACCCGGCATTGAATATGTCATTAACTCTAATCAGGCCCTTGATTTAGTGGAACTCCCCAAATCGATGGTGATATACGGCGGTGGTTATATTGCTGTGGAATTTGCCGGTATTTTCAACGCCCTGGGTGTTGCCGTAAAACTGGTTTATCGGGGACCGCAGTTATTACGGGGTTTTGACGATCAGGTGGCTCAATTTGCGCAACAATCTTTTCTCGATGCAGGTATTGAAGTGATGACCCAAACCAGTCTCACAGCAATAGAGAAAACAACCGATGGCTACCAATGCATTACTGAAGACGGTGACTCTATTGAGACTGATTGTGTGTTCTTTGCCACCGGAAGATCACCGAACATCGAGGGATTGAACTTAGACAAAATTGGTATTCAAACTCATGACAATGGGCGCATTAAGGTCGACCATCAGCAGGCCACCAATATGCCGCATATTTTTGCCGTGGGTGATGTCAGTAACATTGATCAACTCACCCCGGTGGCCATTAAAGAAGGTCACTTATTGGTTGATCGTTTATTTAAAAACAGTGACCGCTTAATGGAATACGACAACATCCCAAGCACGGTGTTTTCGATGCCGGAAATTGGCCGCTGTGGATTAACAGAGGCGGAAGCTTGTGTACAGTATAAAAAAGTAAAATGCTATACCAGTACTTTTCGTGCCATGAAATATGCCATGAGTGACGTTCAGGAAAAAACGTTCATGAAAATTATTGTCTGTGAAGACAGTGATCGGGTGCTCGGAATGCATGTGGTGGGAACCGATGCCGGTGAAATAATTCAGGGCTTTGCGGTGGCAATGAAACAGGGCTTAAACCGTAACCAGCTACAAAGAACCATTGGCATTCATCCGACATCAGCCGAAGAATTGGTGACACTTTAAATGGGGATTACAGCATGCCTGTTTCAAGCTTGGCTTCTTCAGACATCATGCTTTGATCCCAGGGTGGGTCGAAAACAATTTGGCAGTTAACGGTTTTAATTTCGGGAATCAGTTTAATTTTTTCGCGGGCGTCCGAGACGATTACTTCGCCCATGCCACAACCGGGTGCTGTCAGGGTCATGTCAATATCCACCCGATAACCATCATCGAGCTTACTGAGTTCACATTTATAGACCAGCCCTAATTCAACGATACTGACCGGAATCTCCGGGTCATAGACATTTTGTAATTGTGCCCAAACGGCCTCTTCGACATCTTTAAAACTGGCATTTTCAGGTAATTGTGGCCTGGGCAGAGGTTCACGACCCAGGGCATCCGCGTTATGACCTAAAATCATAAACATACTGCCGTCGACAAATACCGTAAAACTACCACCCAGGGCCTGGGTAATATAGCCCACCACACCGGCTGGTAAATCAACGGTGTCGCCAGTGGGGACTGTAATGGCTTCCACATCACGTTCAAGTTTAAATGGTTCGCTGGTAAGACTGTACATGGCTATTGTCGGGTTAAATTTTAAAAATGGATAATAACATGCCTAACATAGGGCTGTTTAAGAAATGGGGGCATTATTGATTTGTATCAACTCTGACAATAGATTTCCAATCAATTTCATAGGTAATATTTTAAGCCCCTGTGCTAAAATTCCTGTATGCCTGTTGCCGAATTGAATACCCCGGTGTCCATGTTAAAACACTGGGCAAAAAAAACACCGAATCGTATTTATTTAAGCCAACCCACCGCTGACGGTGTCATGACCTACACCTGGTCTCAAGTATATGACGAGGTTTCCCGTATGGCGGGCTATTTACGTCAATATCCGACTGGCAGCCATATTGCCATTTTATCACTCAACTGTGCGCATTGGATGATGGCCGATTTGGCCATACAAATGGCCGGCCATATTGCCATTCCGATTTACCCAACTGCATCAAAAGACACCATCGCTAACATCATAAAACATTCTGAATCAGTTCTGTTAATGGTTGGCAAATTACTCGATGCTGACAGCACCTTACAAAAATTACCCAAAAAAATAGCTCAAATAAGTTTTTACCAAACACACCCCAACAGGCCATTCTGGCAAGATATTATTCGGCATCAACAACCTCTGCCACAGCCGGTTATGGTTCGTGGTCACGACCTCATCAGCATCATTTACACTTCCGGCACCACCGGTGAACCGAAAGGCGTCATGATACCCTATCGCGCCGTTAATGCCGCTCTGGATCTGATTAAACATATTATCGAGGTAACACCGAACGATCGATTTGTGTCCTATTTACCGATGGCCCATGTCGCCGAAAGAATGGCGATTGCTTTTGCATCCGTTTTTTATGGTACACATGTTTTCTTTATTCATTCACTTGAGACTTTTACCACTGATGTCAAAGCCGCTCAACCAACCCTTTTTTTCGGGGTACCGCGTATTTGGACCAAAATCAAACAATCAGTTGAACAAAAAATGGGTGGTCCGGTGGTTCTTGATACGCTGCTGAAAATACCGATATTAAACCGCTTACTGGCTAAATTATTGAAAAAGCAACTGGGATTTTCAGCAATTCGGTTTGCCTTGTGTGCCGCCGCAGCGGTGGACAGAGACGTGTTGTTATGGTTTAACCGCATTGGTTTAAAACTGAATGAGGCTTATGGCCTATCCGAAACTTGCGGCTTATCACATATGGTCAAACAAGAGCAGGTTTGTTTTGGCCGCGTCGGCCAAAGTATTCCCGGTTGTGAATGTCGATTAAGTGAGCACGGTGAAATACTACTGCGCAACCCGGCACTGATGATCGGCTATTACAAACAACCGGAACTGACAGCTCAAGCAATAGATAGCGAGGGTTGGTTTCACACCGGTGATTTAGGCACCATTGATGAGCACGGTTTTTTAGCGATTACCGGTCGCAATAAAGACCTGTTTAAAACTGCCAAAGGTCAATATATCGCTCCGGCTGCCATCGAACTAAAATGCCAATCAAGACTCGGGGTGGACCATATTATCCTGATGGGTTCAGGTGAAACACAACCTTTTCTTTTAATTTCACTGGCAGACTCCATCTATGAAAATAATCCCGCGTCATTTCAAAAAATAGGCAGACAAGAATTAAAAAACATCAACCAGACATTAGAACCACACCAACGCATTAGCCACATTTTTATCAGTACTGATCCATGGACTCCGGAATCAGGCTTTTTAACACCCACCTTAAAACTTATTCGCAACAACCTGGAAAAACATTATTTACCCCTGATCAATCTCACTTCGAACGATACCGTAGTGTTTATTTAATCTATGATAAGCTATCTCATATTAATAATCACACAACACCCAATGGGTGCTCAATTATCAGTGAACTTATAATACCTGTATGGGTCAAAGGTGGGTAAAAAAAACTACGGGAAAACCATGGATCAAACTATCACAGAACTCAGTCAGTCTTTTCAAGCAACACGGCAATACATCAGCACCCAGATATTGGGGCAACAAAAATTGGTTGATCGCTTACTCATGGCCTTGCTTTCACATGGTCATTTATTGGTAGAAGGGGCACCGGGTTTAGCCAAAACCACTGCCATAAAAGTCTTATCCGAATGCATCGAAGGTGATTTTCATCGCATACAATTCACCCCGGATTTATTGCCCGCTGACTTGACCGGCACCGATGTTTATCACGCTGAAACCGCCAGCTTTGAATTCCAAAAAGGCCCCTTGTTTCATAATTTAGTACTCGCCGATGAGGTTAACCGTGCACCGGCGAAAGTCCAGTCGGCATTACTGGAAGCCATGGGTGAACAACAAATTACGGTGGGTAAAACCACCTATAATTTACCGCAATTATTTCTGGTCATGGCAACGCAAAACCCGATTGAGCAAGAGGGCACCTATCCTTTACCCGAAGCCCAACTTGACCGTTTTTTAATGCATGTCACCATTGATTATCCCGAAGCCTCCACAGAAATGGATATTCTAAAATTGGCACAGCAACAAAGTCGTCGGGAATTTACCCAACAAACCGACCGGCCAACGCAACTTTCGCAAGAAACCGTGTTCGCCGCTCAACAAGCCGTACTTGATATTTACGTGGCAGATAATTTGCAAGCCTATTTGGTGGCGCTCATTCTCGCCACTCGTGATGCCTCAAGTTATGATTCAGGCCTGGCGGAACAAATCGCTTTTGGCGGATCGCCGCGGGCCACCATCGCCCTGGACCGTTGCGCCCGCGCCCATGCTTTTTTACGCGGCCGCGATCACTTATTACCGGAAGATATTCATGCCGTTATCCATGATGTCCTCAGACACCGAATTATTTTAACTTTTGAAGCCGAAGCCGAAGGACTGACCGTGGATCAGGTGGTGGATCAGTTATTACATAAAGTACCCTTGCCATAATCTGATGACTGCCGAAATTGTTGACTCAATTGCTGCCAAAACCCAGGTACTGGCCAAAACATTGGTTCACACCCGACGTCATGTGCGACTGTTTAACCTAACGGCCATTAAAAAAGCGACTTCGGCCATTTCCGGGTTACACGATTCCCGGTTTCGCGGACGCGGTATGGATTATCAGGAATCACGAGCCTATCAGGCCGGTGATGATATTCGTAACATGGACTGGCGGGTCACCGCCCGCACCGGTATAGCCCACACCAAACTGTTTCAAGAAGAGCGGGAGCGACCCATCTACTTATTGGTTGACACCAACCAAAGTATGCGATTTGCTACACGCGGACAATTCAAATCTGTGCTGGCCGCACAAATTGCCGCTGCCTTAGGTTGGTCAGGTGTACAACAGGGTGATCGGGTCGGTATCATGACATTTGGCTATGGGGGCATCGATATCCTCAAAGCCACCTCCGGTAAGCGCGGTATGATGGCAGTTATTCAACAACTGGTGAAAGCCGATCGTGCCACCGCAGAACAGGTCAACTTAGATCAAGCTTTAAAACAATTACGCAGTATCCTCAGGCCGGGCAGCCTGGTGATTATCATCAGTGATTTTTATGACTTGGGCGAATACTGTAAAAAGCACCTGGTGCAACTGCGAAAGCACAATGATGTGCTGGCAGTGTATGTCACTGACCCTTTTGAGCAACAGGCACCGCCACCGGCTTTATACGGTGTCCACAGTGACCAGGGCAATCGCATCATCAATGTTCGGCAACGCACAACACGGGACCAGTTGGCGCAGCAACAAGTGCATCAGCAACAGAAAATTGTGAGCAACATTATTCACGCCGGTGTGCCAATTCTGCCGATAACCACGGAACGAGACTGGGTGAGCCAAATCAGGCAAGGTCTGAACCGACCGCAACTTGCCATGCAACAATGGCTTAAGGACAGCGCATGAACCCGGAAGCCACTCAACAATTACCCTTACGGGATGTCCATTTGCCTGCAGAACCGGGGTTTTGGCCGCCGGCACCCGGCTGGTGGCTGTTGGCTGCTTTATTGCTGCTATTTTTGGTTGGCCTGGCCTTTTGGTGGCGTCGAAAACGACTGCGTCACAAAAAATGGCAACAAATACGCCAGTTATGGATGAACATACAACACGATTATCAGTCACACGGTGACAAAGCACAATTGGCCCGTGACTTATCTGATTTATTACGCCGCTTTACCCGACACCAGCTACATAAGCCAGAGGCAGCCGGCTTATCGGGCAAGTCATGGATTGCGTTTCTCAATCAGGATTTACCGGAACCTGTTTTTGATGCCTTTTCAGACACCTTAACCACCGGGCTCTATCAACAGCATACCAGCTATCAAGCTGAGGCTTTGTTACAGGCTGTCCATCAATTTTTACGACTACACTGTTTACAGCCCGGTCGGAGGCACACATGATTACATTAATGTGGCCCTGGGTCTTTATTCTCGTGGTGCTGCCACTCGTTATGGTGCGCCTGCCACGGGTAAGCGGTCGCCAGTTAAGCACCATTCGTTACCCCTTGTTCAGCCAATTACCGGCCAGCCAACAAACCACCACCAGCGCTCACACAATATTCAGGTTAGTCAGCTGGCTGATGTGGTTGATGTTGTTAACTGCCGCCGCCAGACCACAATGGATTGGCGAAGCGGTGGCTTTACCAGTGGAAGGTCGTGATTTGATGCTGGCCATTGATCTGTCAGGCAGTATGGAACAACAGGACATGCAATTAAACGGTCAACCGGTGGACCGTTTAACAGCGTTGAAAAATGTCGCCGGTGATTTTATTAAACGCCGCCAGGGGGATCGTTTGGGTTTAATATTGTTTGGTGAGCGCGCTTACCTGCAGGCCCCGTTTACCTTTGATATTTTGACTGTCAACCGTTTATTACAGGAAGCCGCCATTGGTCTCGCCGGTAAATCCACCGCCATCGGTGATGCCATTGGTTTAGCTGTAAAAAAAATGCGCGCCATGGATTCAGGCAACCGCGTGCTGATTTTATTAACCGATGGTGCCAACACCGCCGGTGTCATTTCACCCTTGAAAGCCGCGCAACTGGCTAAAGCTGAAGAGGTTAAAATATACACCATCGGCTTTGGCGCCGAAGAAATGATTGTGAATAGTTTTTTTGGCGGCCAGCGGCGCATCAACCCGTCCTCTGATTTAGATGAGGCTACCATGACCCGCATCGCAGAACTTACCGGCGGCCAGTATTTTCGGGCCACCAACACCCGCGAGCTGGAGGCCATTTATGACCGTTTAAATGAACTTGAACCTTTGGCTGAAGAAGATCGATTCTATCGACCGACCAAGGCATTATATTATTGGCCATTGGCTGTATTTATTGTGCTGCTATTGTCAAGTCTATGGATGCAAAGGCGTTATTTATGACTGACGTTATCTGGTCCAATTTTCATTTTTTACGACCCCAGCTGTTATGGCTGTTGTTGCCGGCCACCTGGTTGCTTTATCGCTGGCATCGTCAAAGCCACGGTCAAGACGGCTGGCAACAATATTGTGATCCTGATTTGCTGACAGCCATGCAGATCAATACCGGCACCACCGCCAGTCGTTGGCGCTATTTATTTTGGCCGGTGGTTTTCATCACTATTCTGGCACTGGCCGGACCCGCCGTGCGCCAAAAGGAAGTACCGGTGGTGAAAAGTCAAGCAGCCCTGATTATTGCGCTGGACGTATCACGCAGTATGTTGGCTGACGACTTAAAGCCCAATCGTCTGACCCGGGCTAAATTCAAAATCCGCGATTTACTGGCTGCAAGACAAGATGGTCTGACTGCCTTAATTGCCTTTTCCGGTGATGCTTTTGTGGTTACGCCGTTAACGGATGACACCGAGACCATTGTCAATTTACTGGATGTTATTGAACCGGACATTATGCCGACCACCGGCAGCAACACAACAGCAGCCCTGGAAAAAAGCCGCGAATTATTAACCCAGTCAGGCCTGAGCCGGGGTCAAATTCTGCTGGTGACCGATGATATTAAATTACACAAAAGTGAAGACACCTTAACTGCGTTGGCCGGCAATAACATCAAAACCCATGTTTTAGCAGTCGGCACCGCTGAAGGTGCGCCGATTAAAACCAACCGCGGCTTTGTTAAAGATTTACGCGGTCAGGTGGTTATCCCCAAAGTTAACTTTAACCATCTCAAGCAAGCTGCGGCCGCCGGAAACGGTCGTTTTAGTGTGCTTTCTAATCAACGCAATGATATGAATTTGTATGACATGACCGATAACCCCGATGATGGCGATGGTAATCAAAGCAACGCCGGTCACAATCAATTTGTCGATGACGGTATTTGGCTGTTACTCATTATCGTACCTTTAACAGCGTTATTGTATCGTCGCGGACTGTTGCTGGTATTGACGCTGGGAATTGTAATACAACCACAAGTCAGTCATGCCTTAAAATGGCAGGACTTATGGCTGACCAAAGATCAGCAGGCCTTTAAAAAACTTGAGCAGAACCCTGAATTAGCCGCTCAACTGGCACAAAATCCACGCTTAAAAGGTACCGCCGCTTACCGTGCCCAGGATTACCAACTTACCATTGAGCAACTTCGAAATTTGTCACAACCGAATGCCGATGATTATTACAATTTAGGCAATGCACTGGCCCAGGCC
>CAZWVE010000031.1:0-9497 GCA_964636925.1 uncultured Marinicella sp. | reverse complement strand
GACTGGTAGCGACTTTCACTTATTTTACCATCGGCGACTGCGTCAATAACAGCACAATTCGGTTCGTGGCTGTGGCTGCAGTTACTGAATTTACAGGCACCTATATAATCCTGAAATTCTCGAAAGCCCTGCGCAATTTCAATCGGCGATAAATGCCAGAGGCTATATTCCCAAACACCCGGTGAATCGATTATAAAGGCATTCTGGGCTGCATCATAATAAAGCTGGGTAACGCTGGTGGTGTGGGCGCCTTTGCCGGTTTTTTTTGCCAGTTCACCGGTTTTTAGATTCAATGAAGGAAACAGCTGGTTACTTAAACTGGATTTCCCGACACCGGATTGACCGGCAAGCAGGGTGGTTTTAGCCTTTAGTTCATGTTGTAACGGCTGAATGCTGTTTTTGTCCTTGATACTGGTTAAGTAGACGCGGTAGCCTAACTGTCGATAGCTGTGGGCACTGTGAATGAAAAAATCAGATTTTAAATCGATTTTATTGAACACCAGTATGGGTTCTATGTGATTGAGCTCGGCGGCCACCAAATAACGGTTAATAATATCACGGGTGGGTTCGGGTGAAACCGCGACAATAATAAGGATTTGATCGACATTGGCAGCCAGATGTTGTTTCCGGCCCTGGTTATCAGCACGACTAAAGACATTATCACGTGGCAGAATTTCATCAATCCGATCATCATTTTGATCACGGCTTAACGTGACATAATCTCCACAAATGGGTTTAAGATGCCGATTAAAAAAAACTTGCGTGGATGTGAAATCAGCCAGATTGATGACCGTAGCGGTTTTCTTTTGGGTGGCACTGATTCTGAAATTTCGCTGCATGCGCTAATATCTGTTTTGGGCTAACAATGCATTATACAACAGGTTAAAATGTTCGTTTTTTGACTGAGGACACATTGTGCGTTCAGAACACAACTTAATCTGGATAGATTTGGAAATGACAGGTCTTAATCCAATGAAAGACCATATTATCGAAATAGCCACCATTATTACCAATGCAGAATTAGAGATTGTTGCCCGGGGACCGGATATTGCCATTCATCAAGCCGAAAAAATCTTAGAAAACATGGATGAATGGAATACCGAGCATCACACGCAATCCGGCTTATGGCAACGGGTGCTCGATTCAGACATCTCCGTGCGTGAAGCTGAACGTATTACGCTTGACTTCTTAAAAGAACACGTACCGAAACACGCCTCGCCTATGTGCGGCAACAGTATTTGTCAGGATCGACGGTTTTTAGCGCGCTGGATGCCGGCATTGGAAAATTATTTTCATTATCGGCATGTTGACGTCAGTTCCATTAAAGAAGTTATTCGTCGCTGGAATCCGCAACTGTTAGACGGCTTTAGTAAAACCTCACAACACCTGGCGATGGCCGATACCGAAGAGTCGATTAAAGAACTGCGATATTACCGTCAATTTATGGGCGAGGCCGGCGGACATAAAAAAAACACAGCCAAAAACAGTGGTTTTTTAATTTAAAAAAAAGTTTTATTTAGGCAAGTGACTGTCCAGAACGTCTTTTAAAGCTTTTTCAGTGACCGGTTTAACCAGGTATTCTTTGGCTCCCTGGCGCAATCCCCAGACACGATCGGTTTCTAATTTTTTGGTGGTGACAATAATCACGGGGATATGGGCGGTACGCTCATCTTTACTGATCTTGCGTGTTGCCTGGAATCCGTTGAGATCAGGCATCACCACATCCATTAAAATAAGATCTGGTAACTGTTCCCTTGCAATTTGAATCCCATGTTTTCCATCTTCAGCGGTAATGGTCTCATGACCAAGCTTTTCGACAATTTTTTGCATGCCGTGAAGCTGAGAAGGGGAGTCATCAATAATTAATATTCTTGCCATGTTGTTATTCTGTTTAAACCCAGCATTATCTTAATGAAAACAAGGCTTAATTGCAAAACATAGTTACATTACCCGGCTAAAAGGTTCATTTTAAATGACCAGTGGAACGGGCTCGGACAAAAGGGTCAATAATTGTCACTATTTCACCTTGTCCGGTTGGGTCAATGTCAGTTGAACGGGTTTTTGCTGCTCTTGTACGGTCTTGCTTTGACTTTTATAATCACTGACACCGGCATCACCGCTGACGCTCAATCGTGCGCTCAGAATGACTGCATCAAAATCGCTCAGACGCCGTTCTGGAGTGAGGTTATGTTGGTCAGATATGTGAACGGTCAGAGGCCAGTTAAAGGGTGGCGCCAAATCCACAGCCGCCACCGGCATGGGAGGGCCTGTTAAGGCTTTGGCTGAAACAAATAATCGTGTGGTGGCAGGAAATTGTTGCTTTTTAATGTCCTGATCTGCATTAACAATAATGTGATAACCTTGTTTTGCTTGTACGCTTTGCTGTGATTGCTGATTAAAATCAGATTGGCTCAGGGCGGGTTTGCTTTGTTGCTGACGCGCCTGGTTCACTTGTTTAAGAATGGTGACTTTAACTTTTTCATCACGGATGGTGTACATCAATGTGGTCCACAGTTGTTCAGCTTTGGCGTAGTCTTTTTGCTCATAAGCAATGATACCTTGTAACCACAGCGCTTTTTGATGTTCCGGATCTGCTGCTAATGCCGCATCAATCAATTGTTCTGGTTCGCCCAGAAAACTGCCGGTGTCGTTTTTAAAGGCCACCGCTTCTGCCAGTTCAGTCAATATATTGGCATTATTGGGTGATAATTCATTGGCTTTTCTCAGGGCATTTACGGCTGCTTCAAAGTTTTGCATGGACATCATGGCGCGTGCATACAGCATTTGGCCTTCTAAATCATTGGGGTTGTCCTGTAAAGCCTGTTCTAATTGCGCCAGGGCTTCTTCAATGCTGGGTGCTTGTTGCGTTTGCTGTTGTGATTTTGGCGGGAACAGATAGGCATTAAGCAATAAAGCTGTCGGTATCAAGGCAAGTAGCAACCACAGGGTGGTCTTGCTGCTATGTGTCGGTTGTTTGTCTAATTGCTTCAGTGCCTTGATATAATCATCTTTTTGCGGTGTATCCTGCTGTATCTTTGCGATAAGCCAGCGTTTAGTGACACGTTTATTTTGGCGCCAAAGGAGCCAACCAAAAAGTAAACCAGTCAATACAGTGATGGCACCATAAATCAGCCAAGGGGTCATGGTTGTTTCTTCCTAATACTATAAATTAATACGCCCGCTCCGATTAAAAGCACAATAAATGGCGAGAACCAGAGAAAAAAAGTACTGGCATTCAAAGGCGGGTTGTAGGTGACAAAATCACCGTAGCGTTGCACCATATAAGCCAAAATAGTGTCCTTATCCTGACCATTGATAACAAACTCAGCCACCTGATCTTTTAAGTCTTTGGCCAAATCGGCATCTGAATCTGCCAGGTTCTGGTTTTGACAGACCAGGCAACGTAACTCCTGAGTCAGTTCCTGGTACAGTTCCCGTTGCTGTTGGTTTTTAAAGTCATAGACCTCAATGCTGATAGCCGGCACAGTGGCGAGCATGATAGTTAACATCAAAATAAATCGAAATTTAATCATTGTAATTGGGCTAATCTGGGTAAAATTTCATTGGCGACGTTGTCGGGTGTTAGTTCACCAACTATTTTATGAACAATAACACCGTTGGCATCTATTAAGAATGTTTCAGGGGCACCATAAACGCCAAAATCAATGGCGGTTTTGCCTTCATAATCCACTAAAATAACATCATAGGGGTTACCTAAACGCTGCAGCCAGGCATCGGCATCGATCCATTCATCTTTCCAGTTTAATCCCACCACTTTGATTTGGCCCGATTCAGCCAAATCAGTGACTATCGGATGTTCATAGAGACAATTCGGACACCAGCTGCCCCAGACATTGAGTAACCACGGTTCACCGATAAAATCTTGCTCGGTCATGGTTTTGTCTTCATATAATAAAGGCAATTCAAAATCCGGCACCGCTTTACCGATCAAAGGTGAAGGCACCTTTTCATTGTGATAACCCATGTTTAAAAACAACAGGGTTAATAAGCCCAAAAAAATAACCAATGGTAGAAAGGTAAAAATAATTTTTTTCATGATAAATTTAGCTGTTCTGTCATGACCCGGTCACGCTGTTTTTCCTCCTGGCGCTTTATACGGGCACTGAATAAGCCGATAATGGCGCCACCTAGCATTAGTATTCCGCCAAACCACATCCAGCGAATCAGTGGTTTAATGTAGACCCGTACTGCCCAGGCGCCTTCTTGATTGACCGCCTCACCTAAGGACACATAAATATCCTTCGTCCAGCCGGCGTAAATGGCGGCTTCAGTCATGGGCATTTGTTGTTTTGGATAAAATCGTTTTTGTGGATTTAATGTGGTAATCAGGCGGCCATCACGTCGCACTTCAACGTGGCCTTGTTGTGCCTGATAGTTTTCTTGTTGCACCCGGTCGACACCGGTAAAGGTGAAATCATAACCGCCCACTTGTTTGGTGGTGCCCGGTGCCATCAATATATCTTGTTCAATGTCTTTATGTTCTGTCATGGACATAGAAAATAAAAACACTGCCACACCCACATGGGCAACACTCATGCCAATGATACCGGCGGAGGCACGGTCGGGACGTTGATACCATTGACCCAGGGTGGCGCTCAGTATCCATAAGCCACCATAAACACCGGCAATGGCACGAACATTGAGTGGCTTGGCAATAAACCAAACAATTAGCGTCAACACGGTGGTGATAAGAAAATAGGGCACAAGCTGTTTCATTGCGGCCATAACATCATCACGATGCCATTTAAGTTGACTGCCCAAAGGCAGTAACACCGCCATGGGAATCATCAACACAAAAAACATCAAACCGAAATAGGGCGCACCGACCGATATTTTTTTACCCACGGCTTCAAAAATCATGGGGAATAAAGTGCCCAAAAGTACCGTAAATGTGGCGGTGATGAAGATCAGCGAATTGGCCAACATCAGGGTTTCACGAGAATTGAGATTGATGGTATCCCGGGATTTAAGCTGATTGGCGCGGAAGGTATAGAGCGTTAAGGCCCCGCCAGAGTAAATCGCCAATAGCACCAATATGAAAATACCACGAAACGGATCAGCCGCGAAAGAATGGACCGAAGTAATGCTGCCTGAACGAACCAGGAAGGTGCCTAAAATACATAAACTAAAGGCAATAATGGCCAGTAACACAGTCCAGCCGCGAAATGCATTTTTACGTTCACTGACCGCCTGCACATGAATCAAAGCGGTACCCGCTAACCAGGGCAGAAATGAGGCATTTTCAACCGGATCCCAAAACCACCAGCCACCCCAACCAAGTTCGTAATAGGCCCACCAGGAGCCTAAAATAATGCCCATAGTGAGAAAGGCCCAGGCAATGTTTGTCCAGCGACGTGACCAACGAATCCATTGTTCATTAATTTCACCCCCAATTAATGCGGCCACTGACAAGGCAAAGGCCACCGACAAACCGACATAACCGAAATACAACAAGGGTGGATGCATAATCATGCCAAAATCCTGTAACAAGGGATTCAGGTCACGACCGTCAACGGGCACGGGAAATATCGTTTCAAAGGGATTAGAAGCAAACAACACAAAAGCCACAAAACCCAATGCAATAAAGCCCAACACCGATAACACCCTGGCAATTTGGCTTAAAGACAGGGATTGACTGAATTTGGCCACGGCTGAAATCCATAAGGCCTGTACGGTTACCCACATCAGAATAGAACCTTCATGGGCGCCCCAGGCAGCGGTAATCCGGTAACGTAATGGTAATTCTAAAGATGAATTTTCAGCCACATATAAAACTGAAAAGTCTTGTCGTACAAACAACACCACCAGTATCACAAAAGACACCATAACAGTGACAAACAAAACATGTGACAGAGGGCGCGCTGTTTGCATAAGCGTTGGGCTGTTTTTGGCATAGCCAAGCATCGGTAATACCGTTAAAGCGGCTGCCAATAACAGTGACAGTATCAATAAAAATTGTCCTATTCCGGGTAGCATATTATTGTCCTGCCTCAGTTTGTAAAATATCGCTGACTTCCGGAGGCATGTAATTTTCATCATGTTTCGCCAACACTTCCTCAGCGGCAAAGACCTGATCAGATCGCATCTGACCAATGGTGACCACACCCTGGCCCTCACGGAATAAATCAGGCAGTATACCTTCATATTCGACCAGCACATCGGCAGCGTAATCAGTCACTAAAAATTGTACTTTTAAGGTGTTATCAATTCGCTGTAAGCTGCCTTCTTTGACCATGCCGCCCAGTCGAAAACTGCGGTTTTCAGGAAAATCATTTTGACTGACTTCCGTGGGACTTTTAAAAAACATGATATTATCCTTAAATGCGGTTAAAAAGATGGCGGTGGCCACGGCCACACCCAATATCACCAAAGAGATAAGGATCAGTCTTTTTTTACGGGTTGGTGTCATGATTGTTGTCTCCTGTGTCGGGCTTTAACCTGGCGTTCAATGTGACGCTTCTGTCGATGAATACTGATAAAATCCACGGTCAGCATCACGGCAAATAAAGCCATTGAACTCCACACAAAAAAATTATATTTTCCCATATCCAATATCGTCAACATGTCAATTCTCGGTAAGTTGTTTGATAACCCATGATTTTTTCTGTTCAGTACGCAGCAGATAAGTACGTGCACGATGCAGCATGGAATATACATAATAAAATTTTGTGGCCAACGCCATCACCAATAACGGTCTTAACATAGACCAATCTTTAATGCCACTGTTGCCACCCATGATAGAAATGCTGGCGCCTTGATGAATACTGGTCCACCACTCCACTGAATAGCGGATAATGGGTAAGTTTATGAGACCGATAATGGCCACTAAAGCAGCAAAACGGGCGGCTTTTCGCGGATCATCGTCGTAAGCACTGTAAATTCCCATGACGCCAATATATAAAAACAATAAAATCAACTCAGAGGTCATGCGGGCATCCCAGTCCCAGTAGGTGCCCCACATCGGCTTACCCCAGAGCATACCGGTAAGTAGGGTCAGGGCAGTGAATAATGCACCGATTGGTGCACTGGCCATCATCACAGCTTCAGCCACTTTCATACGCCAGACAAAAGCAATGAGACCGCATATACCGATAACGGCATAAATAAACATACTCATCCAGGCCGCCGGCACATGCACAAACATAATGCGATATGAGTCACCTTGCTGGTAATCCGGTGGCGCAAAAAACAAACCATCAATCAGGCCATAAATGGTTAAGAGCAATGCCAGAATGAATAAGGGTTTTAACCAGTGTCCGGTGATTCGGTAAAAGCTCGGTGGTGAGCCCATTTCATGATAAAACTTAACTATGTTGTTCATGGTTTCAAAATTACTCCAAATTAACCTTGATGGCGGCGGCAGCTGCTAAAGGCGCCAGGGTCAGGCTTAACACAAAACAACCGGCCAACAAGGCCAAGTGACCGGATGTGGTGTTACCCAATGTGGTTTCCAGAACGGCCCCTGCACCAAAAATCAGGACCGGTGCCAACAGTGGCATAATTAATACACTGAGTAGCATACCACCATTTTTCAAATTCATGATTAGCGCTGAGCCGACGGTTCCCAACAAACTGAATATGGGGGTGGCAATCAGCAAAGACAACATTAGAACGCCGTAAGCGAAGTCCGGTAAATGCAACAACACGCCAATCACCGGTGCAAATAAAATAACCGGTAAACCGGTGGTCAGCCAATGGGCGGCCGCTTTAGCCAATACGGCCACAGGCAAGGGCAAACCTGACAGGGCATACAAAGCCAAACTGCCATCTTCGTAATCGTCCTTGAAAATATTCTCAAGCGTAATCAAGGTGCTGATTAAGGCCAAAATCCAGACCACAGCCGGCGCAATTTTTTGTAAAGTTTGGGCACCTGCACCCAGACCTAGCGGGAACATGGTGACGATTAATAACTGAAACACCAGGGGTTGGTATATGTTTGATTTCTTACGCCAGGCCACTAACACATCGCGCTGTAAGAGTATCCAGAATTGCATCATCAAAATCTCATGGCCGTTGCAGTTGAATTAAATGATCGCATTTTTCGTGTATGCGCTTATTATCATGGGCCGTGAGCAGGGTGGCTCCGCCATTGGCTACGTGCTCGCTGATGCATTCAAACAGCCAGTTACAACCATCGGCATCCAGATTCACAAAGGGCTCATCCAGCAGCCAAAACGTTTTATTCAGAACCAGTAAACGGCTTAAAGCCAGACGTTTTTTTTGGCCGGCTGATAAATCATTGGCAAAGTGATATTCATAACCACCCAAACCGACCCGGTTCAAGGCAGCCGATAACCGGTCCTGATCTGCGTGTACGCCGTTCATGGTGGCTGCAAAGTTTATATTTTCAAGACAGGTTAAACTGGCTTTATTGCCCAAAGCATGACCAAGATAATGACTGTGTTGCCGCCAGGCATCGACAGTATTATCCGGCACAAAGTCAATACCACCACGGTAAAATGTGCCCAAACCGGCAACCGCTTCCAATAAGGTGGTTTTACCCGAACCGTTGTGGCCGGCGATGACCGCCATTTCACCGGATTTAAGGGTTAAATCAACCGGGGCAAACAACGCCTCACCGCCTTTTTGACACTGGGCACGTGAAATATGTAGAATGGTTGGTTGCAAAGAGATCTGTGGGTTTAAATTAGTGTGCAACATTTTAGTGACAAGTGCCCGGAAAGTAAAGATATGCCGGTATTATACCGACCTTTTAAGAACCTGACTTTGATATGAATCAATACCACAAAATAGTTATTTTAACCGGAGCCGGTATTTCCGCAGACAGCGGTCTGGCCACTTTTCGTGACGGCGGTGGTTTGTGGGAAAATCATCGCATTGAAGAAGTGGCAACGCCCGAAGCCTTTGACCGCAACCCTGATTTGGTTCATCGATTTTACAATGAACGCAGAAGCGCGGCCGCCAAAGCCAGACCCAATGCTGCGCACCACTGTTTAGCCCAAGTTGAACAACAGTGTCGAGATTTTCTGCTTGTTAGTCAAAATGTTGATGATTTACATCAACGGGCCGGCAGTAGTCACGTGTTGTCGATGCACGGACAACTCAATCAATACCAATGTGTTCATTGTCATGCTGTTGATTATGTTAAGCAGGATAGGCTTTCCACTAAATCAGCATGCCCGCATTGTTTTAAAGAGGGCACCTTACGGCCTCATATTGTCTGGTTTGGGGAAATGCCACTCTTTTTAAATGACATAATGTCACGGCTCATGGCTTGTGATTTATTTGTCGCCATTGGCACCTCGGGCACCGTTTATCCTGCCGCAGGTTTTGTCGATATTGCCAGGCACAATCAAGCCCATACGGTTATGCTGAATTTAGACGGGACAGAAAATGCCTTGTTTGATGTGGTCAGAACTGGACAGGCGTCACAGTTGGTACCGGCTTATTTTTATGATGAATTAGGCTTTAAACCACCGGACTTATAACTCTTCAAGTTCAATCATTTCCTTTAA
>CAZWVE010000030.1:0-9562 GCA_964636925.1 uncultured Marinicella sp. | reverse complement strand
TTGAATTGTATTTGGCCAGTCAGTTATGTAAATCATCACCATTTAAGCCAAAGTATAAAGGAGACCACAACCAAATACACCCTCAAAGACGCTGGATGCCGTCCTTCGCCGGCAAGTAAATGATCTGTTTAGGTGGATTGTATTCCGTAAAAATTATTGAAACTTAACTGGTTTTAATAACATATTTCTCGTTCAACTCAACTACCCTTGCCGGCGCAGGCTGGCATCCAGCGACTTTAAAGGGTCTTGGACCTTACAAAATGTGTTTGCGAACAGCTATTACTTGAGAACTTAACCGGCAACCGCAAAAATTCAGGGTTGCCGGATAAATTTATTGTTTTAAAACTCAGTCGGTTCCGGGGGTGATTGAATGGTGCTGCGGGGATTGGTTTTGAGTTCTTTTAATAGCTCCTCAACTCCGCGTTCTAAAGTCGGATCCTGACCTTTGGCAATTAATTCCGGGCGGTCAATGACTTCGATATCCGGTGTTACACCTTCATTTTCAACGGCCCAATTACCTTCGGTATCCATAAAGCGGAATGTTGAGGCAATTACAGAACCACCATCGGCCAAGCCGGGGTTGCCGCTGATACCAATTAAACCACCCCAGGTTCGGGTACCAATAATTTTACCTAAATTCATTTTACGGAAGTAATACGGTAAAGCATCACCACCGGAACTGGATAAACCATTGGTGAGCATGACTTTAGGTCCGTCATGGGCGATGAGTGGTGTCGCCATGCTGTCCACGTCTAAGTTACGACGCTTCCAATAACTCAGGGTTTTACGGGACAATAGTTCAATCATGCGATCGGGAATAAAACCACCGCCATTGTAACGGTCATCAATGATTAAAGCGTCTTTTCCAATTTGCGGTAACATTTGCTTAAACAATTCCCGATTACCTTCAATCGCGGTATTGGGTAAATGCACATAGCCGATACGACCGTCGGATAGTTTATCGACCATGGCACGGCGCTCATTCACCCAGTTCAAATAACGCAACTCACCTTCGGAGGTGATGGTTTTGACATCCGCCTGCCAACTGCCCTTATCACTGGCTTTATTATTTAATGTCAGTGTCACTGTACGATCAGCCTGATGCTCAAGCAATTCGTAGATATTGGCGACCTCTTGTGTGCTGTGACCATTAATGGCCAACACATAATCGCCCTCTTCGGCTTTAACACCGGCGTCAGTTAAAGGCGAATAGCGGTCTTTATTCCAGTTTTCACCGGCAAAAATTTTACTGATCTTAAAGTAACCGCTAGCGTGTTTCTCAAATTCAGCACCCAATAAACCATTTTCCCGGCGCTTCACGCTCGGCATATCGCCGGAATTGACATAAATATGACCGGAGTTCATTTCACCGGCGATTTCACCCAGGATATAATCTAAATCACTGCGGTGGGTAGCCGCATCAACCAGTGGTTGGTATTTGCTGCGGATGCCGGGCCAGTCCATGCCATGCATATTGGGATCATAGAACCAATCGCGTAAAATTCGCCAGGCATCGGTGTACATTTGTTGCCATTCGGTTTGCGGGTCTATTTTAACGCTTAGGTTAGTCAAATCCAGTTGCTGACCGTTGTTGTCCTGGCCTTCTTTGGCCTCGATAATGGATAATTTTTTACCTTGTTGCAACAGAATCTTTTCACCCTGTGCTGCCAAGCGATAATTATTAACCTTTTTACTGACTGTTTTGGGCTCATCTTCTTTTTTCAAGCTCACCATCAAGAGGCTTTGCCCATTGTCTTCACCTTTCAAAACAAATACTTTGTCACCGGCTGTTTGAAGACCATTGTAGTTACCGGCTTTACCGGGTAAGGCGGTAATGCGATTATTAAAACCTTCAAAATCAATGCGGACATTTGTTTTCTTGCCTTTGCCATTGTCTTTGTCTTTATTTTTTTCCTTGTCTTGTTTGTTCTCTAAGCTCACTTCATCGCTTTGATAAGGATAAACCGGTGGTGTGCTGTCTGTTAATTGAGCCGCATATAAACGGGTGGCATCCACATAAAGATAATTAAATTCATAGGCACTGAATGCCAGATTGTAATCCCGGTTCGATAAAAACAGCAGGTACTGACCACTGTCATCAAACACCGGCTCATAATCATGATAGGCAGCGGTGCTTAATTTGTGAGCTTTTTTGTTATCAAAATCATAGACAAAAATAGAAGAAAAACCGGTGTTCTCTGTTTTTGTATACGTTAGCCAACGGCTGTCCGGTGACCAGCGGTAATGTTCAATGTCATTGGTGGTGGAGTTGTCCAGTTTTTGCGGCTTACCGCCATCAATGGACACGGACCATAAAATGTGGTCTTTATCAGAAAAAGCCAGTTTTTGACTGTCCGGTGACCAAACGGGATTAAAACGCCAGATATGGCCATCTTCGGTGATTCGTTTATGTTGCTTGGTTTTAATGTCATAGATATAAATTTCGTATTCATCACTTTGATCACTTAAATAAGCCACATAACGTCCATTGGGAGACCAATTAGCCGCGATTTCACGGGCTTTGGCCGTATTTGATATGTTTCTGATTTCACCGTGTTCAGCCGGCACTGAGAACAATTCACCGC
The DNA here is from genome assembly GCA_964636925.1 of uncultured Marinicella sp. Classification (GTDB taxonomy): domain Bacteria; phylum Pseudomonadota; class Gammaproteobacteria; order Xanthomonadales; family Marinicellaceae; genus Marinicella. The sequence continues at coordinate 6,977 of CAZWVE010000030.1, read as the reverse complement.
GGGCACCCAAAACTACCCTTTTACCATCCGGTGAAATATCACCGGATTCAATATAATCACTGACGTTTTTATACTGTGCCATCAGATTTTCCTGGTTGGTGGTAATGTGGATATTCAGCTGTTGGGTTTGTTGCGTGTTTGGATCAAAACGCCATAAATAACCGCCATTTTCATAGACGATGGCATCTGGTCCTGCTGATGCCCACAAACTGTCATATTCATCATGGTTGGTAACTTTAACCGGTTCACCCTCAGGGTTATAACGGTATAAATTTAAGCGGTAATCTCGGTCACTGATAAAGTAAATGTCATCACCCACCCATACCGGTTGATGATCGGTGGTGGGGTTGGTGGTTAATTGTTTTGAGGTGTTATTTTCTAAATCATAAACCCAAACATTCTGGGCACGGCCACCGCTGTAACGTTTCCAGGTTCTAAATTCACGGTCAATCGGTGTGTACACATATTTTGTGCCATCAGGTGATAACATGCCGCCACCGGTTTCAGGCACCGGTAAAGGCTGCGCCATGCCACCATCCACAGGTACCCAGTAAGGTTGTCCCATGCGCTCGCCCCACGGCAAGCGATTGGCACGCACCAATACATTCTTATCATCAGCAGACCAATCTAAAATGCGGTAATCATAGCCACCGCGCGGTGGCATCGGTCCGACATCGTTATACCAGGTCAGTTGCTTTAACTCACTACCATCCTTATTCATCACATAAACTTGACGGGTGCCGGTGTATTCAGCGGCAAACGCAATGCGTTGACCATCCCGCGAAAATTTTGGAAAGGTTTCAAAACCCACATCGGAGGTTAGTCTTTTGGCTTCACCGTTATTGATATCAGCAATATAAATATCCCCGGCATAGACAAAAGTTACTGCATCTTGATGGATATCGGCAAAGCGTAAAAGTGCAGTGCCTGATGGGGTTTGTTGCGCTGCAACCAAGCCTGAAATAAGGCTTAAGCAAGCAATAACAAAAACGTGAATGGGGTTACGTGATAAAATTCGAAACATGGACATTTCCAGTACTTAAAAATGTTGATAATGGTAACATTTAAACAAGCCCTTTGATAATAGGCCGAAGGTCATTTTTAAATTGAATTCAATCATACGATATGGTTTGCTGATTAGCGGCATCCTATTAATCCTTAGTTTTTGGAACAGGAACAGCTGGCCAGACGAGTTGCCTCTGGCTGATGCATTGGCTTTTGAGCCCAAACAATCACCACTTAATCACGTCTCGCAAACAGTTAAATATAACGATTTAACATATACTGTACAGCCTCGTTTTAACTATGAGCTATATGGTGTGGTGGTGTCAAAACGTGTTCATCAAGCCGATTATAAAGGCTCACTTCATGGCTTGAGTGAAGACTACTTAAATGTGGCAGATTTATGTGTGGTTTGGGGTGAAAGCGCTAATCCAAAGATTCTGAAACATTTCACATTCAGCAACGGTCAATTTACCTGTCAATATCAGACTCGAAGCGAAACGGCCTGGCAAGCTTTTAACCCCAATCAGTTATCCAACAATCATGTCTTATCGGTGAACGAATCGGTTCGTAAAACTTTAGTCGAAGCGAACATCGGTGACCAAATTGTGTTACGCGGTTATTTAGCGGATTACACCAACCCAAAAGGCTATCTTCGTAAAACCAGTATCACTCGGACTGATACCGGCAACGGCGCTTGTGAAACCATCTGGGTGGAACAGGCCAGCATTATAGACACCATGATAAGCCCCTGGCGAATTATGTTATGGATATCGTTGGTGGTATTTGTTTTCTTGTTAGGTCTGTATATTCGACAGCCGATTCAAGCCCATTATTATCGTTAATATAAGGTATATTCATAAAGACGCTGGGTGCCGGCCGGTATCCAGTGTCTGTTGGTGAAAAACAGCCTTTAAAAACCGGCAATACTGTTCAAAGTATTATTTTTGACATTGATCATTTCACGGTTTATTTTTTTCGGCGCACGTAGATTAAATCAACGGTTTGGTTTTCGCCCTGGGTGGTTTCTAAGCGCAGGGCCTCATTGATTTTATAGCGCAAAATCCAAAAGCCCAGGCGGTTAAACAGACCTTGCGAGTAGCCCACATAGAGATCATCACCGATGTTTTGACCGGCTTCGATGTAGCTGTCTTCGTTATTGGTGCCTTGTTTAATGGTGAGGACATCAATCCCAAAGGCGTTTTGCAATTGGGAAAATACCGAATCACTGCGCTTTAAGCCCAGTAAAATAGCGGCTTGTGCCAGTTGTTCGCCATTGGTGCCACCGCCACTTTCATTAAGTCCCCTGCCGGTCGCTAAATAAGACAAGATTTCTAACTGACTCATGGCCGGTTCTGAGTACAGGGTTGACTGCAATTGGTTCACAGTTCCTGAGATTAAAATACCCGCAGTCACCGTGCCATCATCCGATTTTCGCGCCGCTTTAACATCAATGGCCGGATTATCAATCGGGCCATTAAAAATCAATTCACCACGCTCAATATCTAAACGCTGTCCATAAAGTTTATAAAAACCTTCGGTCAAGTTAAGACGTCCTTCTGCATGGGTTTGTTTGCGGACATTAAAAACCCGTAACTGTCCGGCCATTTTGGCTTCTAAGCCCATTAACTGTATGTTGATGGGCTCTTTAATTTCTGCAGTCACATCGTAATTAATGGGTATCGATGTGCTGCTTTCCGGGGTGTCTTGTTCAGGGTAATGAATCATCACATCATCGGAAGTGGTGGTCGCTGATGGCGGAAGATTTTTTATATTAACTTCGGCCATCGGTAATGACAGTTTGCCGGTGATGTTAACTGCTTTGGGCGTGGCATCAATTTCTAAATTCGGGTCAATATTGACTTTAATTTCCGGTAAGGTCAATAATCGAAAATCAGTGCCGCTGATTTGCCCATAATAAGACCAGTCATCTGCTTGTTGAATATCTAATTCACCGGTAATTTCTATAGAACCGGTGTCACTGTCAGCGGTGGCTGTTAAATCAATTAAACCGGGTTTTTGACTGCTAACCAGCAGCGCAATATTAGTTAAACGACTGCCGGTTTGTCTTAACACAAGAAAGCCGGTTTGTTGTTTTAAATCTAGATTAATAGCGGGCTGATTGAGAGGACCCGTAACCTCTCCTGAGACACTAAATTCACCTTGCAATTGTTCTAATTCTGGTGATAAAGCCACCAAAAAACGGGTGTGTTTTATCACACCATCAATGTCAGCATTAACCTCAGGCCAAGGAGAATCTGCTATGTCATCCAGCGTGGCGGAAGCGTTAAGATAGCCACCGTCATCCAAAGTAATGACGGTATTCACTTCAGTGCGGCCGTTGTCCTGACGCGCAGTGAGTGTGGCTTTGTTAATGGCCACCTGGTAGCTGTTTTTTTGACCTTCACGGTAATAAATATTGGCTTGTTCCGTTTTTAAATCAGCGGTTAGTGACAAGGCTTGTTGCTGATAATTCAGATCTGCGCTGCCCTGAATCAAGCCATCCAGTTTTAAATCCTGAGGCAACAAACTCTGAAACAGCTTAACCTGTAAATTTCTGAGCTGTACCTTGGCCAAAACCTGCGTATCTGCCTGGGTTTGCACATCCAGTTCAGCACAGGCTTCACCTTCACCATTGAGTGACTGCCAACACGACGGTGACAAATGCATCTGTTGCCCAATCACCAGCTTCGCAGGGGCTTGTAAGTTCCACTGCATGTCACTGTCGTTAAGACGAATGGCATTTTTTTCAATTTGACCGCGCCAGATTTGCTGATCATTCAACCAGCCGCCTACCAAGGTCAATTGTGTGGTGAAATCCTGATGCAAAATGTCACCTTGTAATTGGTGCTGTTGCAGATTGCCATTTAACTCGAGCTCGGCTGCAGGCAGGTATTGATTGGCACTTAGGATGTCTGTGGCTGTAATTTTTGCCTGTAATTGATTCGGCCATTGACCTTTACCTAAGATGTCCAGGGTTTTAATCTGTTGATCCAGGTAACTGAGTGTTTGAGCTTGTAAATTCACATCATAATCCAAAGCATTAATGGACCCTGATAATTGTCCTTTGGCCTGAATATCACCACTCAACTCAGCTACAAATAAATGCGGTTGTGGTATTTTCAGATCAAACATAAGCTGTTGCGAAGCCGCCTGCTCGGCTAAACTGACTTGACCTTGCAGTTTTATCTGGTTATCACCCCACAGCAAAGACAATGGCTTTAAATCCAATAAATCATCTTGCCAATCGACATCGGCTGATAATGTTAAATCCTGACCTTTTAATTGACCTTGCACATTAAAATTATTTAAAGCCAACTGCCATGATTCTGTATTTGTTTGTGCCAAGCTCAACTGCCCCGCACCACTGAGCTTACCCGGCCATTCGGGCATCAGCCATTGTGGATTAAATGCATCTGTATCAAAACTGGCTGTCACTTGAAGATTGGGCGTGAAATTAATTTTTGATTGGGCATGTAAGCGGCCAAAGTCGCCCGCAATGGTCAATGCGTCCACATTGAGCTGTTCTGTGCTACCTTGAGCCGTGAGGTTTATTTCATTGTAATACGTCGCCGGTTCTGCTTTTTGTTCCGATGCGGCCATTAAGGGTTGAATGACCTGTTCAACGATGGCTTTAACCGTTAATCGGTAGTCCGCTAATTCACCGTCAGCTGAGATGACCACATGGTTAAATCGGGTACTGACTTGTTCCGTATTGGCCGATGGAATGGTTAACCGCTCACTGCTGATATTGGCACGCACAGATAATTCGGGGTAAAGTATTATTTGACTTTCGATGTGCGCGTCACCTTGTGCGTAAGAATTATTTAAGTGTGTTTGTTGCAATAAATTCAAAGCAGTGATATCACCGGTGATACGGCCCTGCCCGCTGATTTGCGCCGGCTTGTAAGACCAATGCGTGTTGACATTAAAAGGCCAACGGTTATGTAAAGTGACTTCACCGGATAGTTTCAGGCTAATCTCTTCGTCTAATAATTGTAGCGTATCAATCTCTATGGTTTCTTTTAGTAAGGCCGCTTTCGACCAAATTGGACCATAAGTAATTTGCCCCTTGTTAATATCAATATTTTGGATAAAGAGTTCGTTGACATCGACACTTAATGGTAATTCAATCGCTGCCCCTTCAGGCAACGGTTCGGTTACTTTTTCCGCGTCATTATCGGCTAATTCAATACTGACCTGACCGATGTGAACATTATCAAAAACAATGTGCCTTTGCCACCAGTTGATATCAGCGATTTGATACGTCAGTCGATCGACTTTGACGGTTACGCCGTGTTGTTGATAGGTAAGGTTTAAGGCGGTCATTTCGCCGGCCAAACGTCCGCCGCTTTGCCGGATATGTAAAGGCAAACTGTCCTGAGCTTTAGCAACAGCCCAACGGCTTCCGGTTTCCGTATAGAGCAAGCCATAAAGCAACATGAAAAGAAGACCAAGCAAAACAAACAATGTGACCAGCAAATAGCCAATCCAACGCCGGAAGCGCGGCTTCTTGCTATCTTTTGCGTTATTTAAGTCTTTATCCGTCATTACAAATCCGGACCCAGAGACAGGTGAATTCTAAAATCATGGTCAGCTTCGGTGACAGGCACACCTAAATCGACCCGCAATGGTCCGATGGGCGAAAACCAGCGAAAGCCAATACCGACACTACCGGCCATTTTAAAATCATTGGTAAAGGCATTACCACCATCAACAAAAACCGCCAGCGCGTAACTGTCGTAAAGACGGTGCTCGTACTCAACACTGGCCACTGCTAAGTGTTTACCACCAATTGAATCACCTTCATCGTTCAAGGGTGATAAATTTTTATAATCGAATCCCCTGACAGATTGATCACCACCGGCAAAATACCGATAAGATGCCGGTAATTGATCAAAATCACTGGTGGCGGTGGTGCCTATTTCAGCCCGCATAATCAATCGATCTTGATCTGCAATGGGCAAAATGGTTTTCACCCGGCCGCTGATTTGTACCATGCTCATATCAGAAAACACACTTTCAGTGGCCAGCTTAAAGTCCATTTGGGCTTTAAAACCAAAGCGTGGATTCAACGGGTCATCAACGTGTTGATAGGTCCAGGCAGTACCGGGCACCAGAAGACGGGTGCTGCCCTTTTTACCTCCAAAAATATAGTCTTCCTGTAACACATCGATAAAGTTGATGTTTTGCCATCTGTCCGATTGTAAGCGGGTTTGGGAAAGACCAATTTTCGTGGTGTCAGCTTCATACACATCATTGTTCTCCTGTCGATAGCCGAGTTCAGATTGGTACCACTTTTCATCTGGATTGCTTAAGGACGGAAATTTCATGTGGGCGATGAATTCATTATTGACCTCGGCCAATTGCAACTTGGTACTCAATTGAAAACCGCGATCATTTAAACGGTGATGCTGGTATTCAAAGGTCGAACGGGCTCCGGTATCGGTGGTATAACCCAGGCCGACCGAGTAATCAATGCGGTAACCCGGCGTCAGTTTAACCAGCACCGGCACCGTGGCTGCTTCATTATTTTTCTCGCCAAAAGTGACGCTGATATTACCAAAATACTGGCTGCCAACCAGGCGTTTTCGGACATCAATTAAGGTTTGATTATTGAGATATTGACCGGCTTCTAAACCGACCAAGCCATGCAGAAAGCGTGGCCGCATAAAGTCCGGTTCTTGTTCAATAACGACCTTGTCGACACGGTAACGCGGCCCGGTGTCAAATGTAAGTTTAATATCCGCTGCCAGCTGTGCTGGATAAACATCGACTTTTTGCTCACTAAAATCAGCATCTAAAAACCCATAATTATTGGCCCATTGACGCAGTTGTTGTTTTAATTGCTGATAGTTTGGATCAACAAAGATACGCCCGCTCTCAATATACTTGTTGACCTTAATATCTTTAATTTTGGGGTGTTCAGAACCCGGGCCGGTCACTGAAAAATCGATGTCACGAACCACAACCGG
>CAZWVE010000029.1:0-9569 GCA_964636925.1 uncultured Marinicella sp. | reverse complement strand
CGGTTGTGCTTTTGCCCGGAGTGGACTGATAAGTTTGTGCGTTATAAAACGTTCACGTTTAACCAGCTGTTATCAGGTTTGCCTGGGGATGTTCTGGCACAAAACAGCCGGGTAGCTTAGACTGAAAGCGCACTAAATTATTGCTGAAAACCCAGGGTCGCTCTGGGTCGTTGTTCGATGTCATACAATGTGTTTATTTGCACAAAGCCGTTCTTTTTAAAGTGGTCAAACACAGCCTGACCTTGATTATAACCGTGTTCCACGACAAGCAATCCTTTGGGGCTTAAATAAGACCGGCTTTGTTCAATAATCTGGCGCAAATCAGACAGCCCCTTTTCATCAGACACCAGAGCATGTTGCGGTTCGTGGGTTAAATCCTTTAAGTGCTGATCATGCGGGTCGATATAGGGGGGATTGCTGACAATCAAATCAAAATTTTTTTCATCAATCGCGGCGAACCAATGGCTAAGGCGATATTCTACATTGCTGACCTGATACCGCCGGGCATTGTCGGCTGCCACCTGTAATGCTGATTCACTGATGTCAGTGGCCAGAACCCGGCTATTGGGATATAGCCGTGCCAAAACCAGGGCCAGAGCACCTGAGCCGGTACCCAAATCCAAAATGTATCGGGGATTTAAAGCCATGCTCTCGATTGTTTCAATTATGAGTTCAGTGTCGGGACGTGGAATCAAAGTATGTTGATTCACTGTGAGGGTTAAGTCCCAAAAGGGTTGCTTTCCGATAACATAAGCCAGCGGCATGCCGTCCAGGAATTGTTTTTGATATGAATCTAATTGCCGAATTTGTTGAGTTGTTAATTGAACATCATCGTGACCAAACAGCCAGGCACTGTTTTTATTGAGGACATGACACAGGAGTTGGCGTGTAATAGCAGCCGGCATAGCCGGCGGTGCTTCGGCCAGCCACTGCGCGATGGTTTTCAAAACCTTAGTTGATAAAGTAGTGGTGGATAAAATTAGCTGAAATTGGCTTTAAATAAACTGTCTTGTTCGCTTGAACCACCATCAAAACCACCCTTACTTAAACGGTCATTATCACCTTCAAAAGGCAATGAATTAATGACATCATTGGTCACCACATCGGTGTTCATTGTCGGGCCGTTGATTGGCTGTTGACTCAAAAACACCACAGCCGATAAGGTAAAAACGACTGCCAGTGCCGGCAGGGCAACCGGTGAATTCGGTAGCCATTGACTAACCATACGTTTCAGTCGTTGTGTCCAATGTGGTCGTTGACCGGTGGTTAATTCATGTGCTACATTTTGGCTCCAGGATTGCATATGAACCGCTAATTTGGCGGATTGCGCACTGGTGAAATCACTGACGAGAGTTTCTGCATTGGCTGCATTGGGTGTGGATAGACAATCCGCAACATCGACAGCCTCATTTGTGTGGCGTGTGCTTTGTTGAAAAATGTGTGCGATTTGTTGTTCAGTTAATTTCATAATCTATACCCATTCGTTCTAATTGTTCCTTTAAAGCGTTCATGGAACGTTTAGATAAATTCTCGGCTTTATAGTAAGACCAACCGGTTATCGCCATCATTTCTTTGACTGAATAACCCTGTAACCGCATCTTAACAGCCACCCGTCGGTCTTCCGGTAATGTTTCTATCGCCGTTAACAGCGACTTTCGTAACTCTTTATCTGCCAGTTTGCTATCCGGTTGTGGAACATCGCTGTCAAGCTCGGGATAGTAACTGTCGTTTTCATCACGGTGTTCGGGCAATTGTGTTTCTTGCGCATGGCGACTATTGGCTCTGGCTAAATCAACAATCACATTGGCCGTGATTCTGTATATATAAGACGAAAGGTTTTCAATTTCTCGGTCACTGTCTAATAATTTAATCACACGAATAGACACTTCCTGATAAACATCATCGAGGGTCACGCCGGTGATGTTGATTTGTTTACTAAAAACGGCCTGATCGATGAGGTGCTGATGTTTTTGAAACAAAATGGTCAGTTGTTGCTTATTCACGTTTGGTGCGTTTCATGGATTAATAAATGACAGTATAACGCCTCGGGTATTGGCTAAATGGTTTTGTTGGCAATAATGTAAGGCTGTACCTCCTTTGTTATCTTTTTCATTGGGTTTGGCCTGCCATTTTAGCAATTGATGGGCAATGGTGGCCAGTTGTTGGTCTTTGTCTTGACGGCCCAGATAGGCCAATAAGGTGAGGGGTGTGCGTCCATAATCATCACGGTGATCAATGGGAACGTGATAACTGTTAATTAACTTCAGGGTTTGCAGGGCTTTACCGGTTTGGCTGTAGTACGCTGCTGCGGCTATAACATTATGGTATAAATTACCCTTATTGGGATCCAGGCTTAATGGATTGGCCCCGGCTTCCACCAGACGACTTAAGCACGACTCACTCCATTGAGCGGCTGCTAAGTTAACATAGGGATAGCCGCCGGGTCCCCGCTCGTTCAGTTTTATATTATGACGTAACAGTAGTTCAACAACATTATCTGAGCGACTGATTAAAGCACTGGAAAGAGCGGTGCTGCCGTTGTGCCCGCGGTGATTAATATCTGCGCCTTTTTCTATCAAAAAAGAACATACCGCACGTTTGCCCTGGCCGGCAGCATGAATGAGCGCTGTACATTCTTTGTCATCTGTCTGGTTAATATCCACGCCCTTTAAAAGCAGCCGATTTAACAAACCTAAATTACCGTTGGCAACGGCATCAAACCAATCTGAATACAGTTTCTGGGTGGTTTTTGCTGGTTGAGGGTGGACTTCTTGAGGATGTTCTTCTTCTTTAAGGGAATCCTCTTGAAACAAGGGCAGTTCAATTTGCTGTTGTTTGGCAATGGCTAAATCCATTCGTTTGGCTATATCCGGGTGTTTTTGTTTTGCCAGATCATGCGCTGATTCTGCTTGTTTATTGCGATGGTCAATAGCGACCTCATGGTCTAATAACAACTGAACAAGTTTTGGTGATGGGTTTTTCGATTTTAATGCCAATATCAAAGCGTTGTCTTTATTATGGTTACACTGCTGAATATCGGCACCGACCCGGATTAAATGGTTGACAATGTTTAATGACTGACTGGTGACAGCATCTAAAAGTGCTGTCATACCATGATCATCACAATGATTAACATCATCGCAGTGGTTTAAAATAAAATGAAACTTTTTTTCATGACCCAATAAGCAGACAGTCATTAATCCCGTGCGGCTTTGACTGTCTGTACAATTAATGTTGGCGGTATGACGATAAACCAAATCCAGTCCGGTGATATCATCCTTTTTATACTGGCAGGCAGCTATGAACGGTGGTGTATGAGAATAGTTGGGCAGATTATTGTGTTGCAAAATGTAACGGGCCACTTGCCAACGTCCATGTCGCAAGGCAATATTTAAAGGTGCGAATTCTTCACTGTCGACTGTATCAATGGTAATACCGTCTGCCAATAACTGTTCCAATTTCGCCAGTTGTCCGCGACGGCAACAATTAAGAATGTCTTTTTTTGTGGTGGCTTTTGATGACACAATTTAATCCATTAAGTGGCCTGACGATAATTATTCGGGATTAAAGGTTAAAATAGCCGTTAACCCTGCGGTTTTGTTTTGCCTGATTTCTATTTGCCAATTATACAGGTCGCATAAGCGTTTGACGATAGCCAAACCAATTCCCGAACCTTTTGAGCTTGTTTTGTTGGCTCGGTAATGACGTTCAAATAACTTGGGTAATTCAGATTCATTCACACCAACACCCTCGTCTTGGACAATGACAGATTGGCTGTCAATGATAATATGAATGGTACCTTCAGTGGAATATTTAATGGCATTACCGATTAAGTTGCCAAGAACCACGGAAACCACAGATTCAGGCGCTTTAACCTGGAGCCAGTCCTTTTCAATAATTTTTGTTTTAACCGGTTTAAGTTTCAGAGTGTCCTGGTGGCTCTCTAAAATTTTACGAATAATAATGGCCGGTTGGGTGCGCTCAAGCCCCTGGTTTTCTTTACGTTCTTCACGGGCCAACAGCAGTAAAGTTTCGGTCAGCTCAGAGGACTGTTTAACAGCACGTTCAATACGATTTATACGTTTCAATTCCTTATCACTGATAGTAGGATTGGATTTAATTAACTCCACGGTACTGGTTATGACTGCCAGCGGTGTTCGCAGCTCATGGCTGACATCGGCATTGAATTCTTTGTCCCGGGTGACATAATCGGTGAGGCTTTGGGCATAATTATCGAGTGCAGTAGCAACTTTGCCGACTTCATCTTCCGTGAAATAGGGTGCCAGTGGCTCTATATGGGTATCGGCGGATAAATGCTCTAATTTTGCGGCCAGTTTACTCAAGGGTTTCAGGGCTTTTTTAGAGACATAAATTGCCAATAAATACGCTAATATTAAAAAAACAGCCAACATGCCGGCAAAGGTAAGCCACAAAACGCGGTTGTTTTGCTTCATGTGACTGATATCGTACTTAATATAGCCCCAGACCGGTTGGTTTTCTACTTTGTTTTGTTTGTTTACCGCCACAATATAGGTTTTATTGTTTTCACTCAGTATATGGGTGCCGTCTTCCAAATCCTTATAGCCGAGTGGCAAGTCAGTGTGAAAATTATCAGGGGTGGTGATAACACCTTGCACATTGGAGGATAGGGGCTGGCCCAACACGTCTTTGGGGTTGGCGGCTAATTTAGCCATGTAATTATCCAAATCCTGTTGGATAGTTTGTTCAATCAGTTCAGTTTGTAAATTTTGCCGGATGCTGAGTGAAGCCAAAGCGAACAAAATTGTCAGCAGGGTGCTGAACGCCAAAAAGGCAATAATAATCCGGCTTTTTATACTATTCCGAAAGTTCATCGGGGTCGGATATATGATAGCCTATGCCGTGTCGGGTATGAATCAGTTGTTTGTCAAAAGGTTTGTCAATGGTGGTTCGTAAACCGTGAATATGCACACGCAGTGAATCAGAGTCCGGCATTTCTTCACCCCAGACTTTAACTTCAAGCTCTTCTCGCGGCACCACGTAGGGACTGGCTTCCATCAGAATTTGCAGGAGTTTTAAACCGGTGGGATTCATTTTTAATTTTTGACCAGCCCGCTTTACAGTTAAGGCATCTAAATTAAATTCCAAATCAGCAACATGAAGTGTACGGTTAAGATTTTTCTTTTTACGGGTACCCAAAACATTGACCCGTGCTTCCAGTTCTTGCAAGGCAAAGGGCTTCACCATGTAATCATCGGCACCATACTCAAAACCTTCCAGTTTTTGACTCAATGTGTCACGCGCGGTCAGCATAATGACCGGGGTATTCTTCTTGGCATCTTTGCGTAATTTTTTGCATAAATCCAAGCCATCCATACCGGGCAACATTAAATCTAAGATAATGACATCAAAATCATTGCTGACTGCTAAATGCAACCCGGTGACACCATCACCGGCGTAATCAACAATGTGGTCTTTTTCTTCAAAATAATCGACAATATTTGCCGCTATATCGGTATTGTCTTCTACAACCAGAATTTTCATAGGTTTAACACTCTTTTATAAGTTTAAATTATTTATGTGGATTTGGTTTAATTCCACCGTCCCGGTATCCAGCCAGGTTGCTCTCAAGCTTATGACAGGTTCCGGGATAAAAAAATCCCAAGAAGTTGAGTAACTCCTTGGGAAGTAGATGCCCAGATTTAAGTCAATTTGTTTTTGGAGAACCTTGACTATGATTTAATTGTACTAACATTTCTGTTAAGACATCGTTAAGCTAAACGAAATAATTTGTAAATTACCCGATTAAACGTTACATGTTTTGAGCGCCCTGTGGATGGGTTCTGTGTTAGAATTTGCTGTCTTTGAATAGCAGCCCTTAATATACCGATGATTCGCTTTGTTGTTTTATTTTTAGTGATTTTAGTATCCCTGTTTTTGTTAGAGATATACGAACCGGTGCGACAAGCCGTGATTTTACCCTTTACCGGTTTTTTAGCCACGGTGAGTTCCTGGATTGTGCAGTTATTTGATGCCAATGTGCATGCCTATGGAGATATTATTCAGGACACCAAAAGTATGGCCGCTATTCAAATCGCGCCGGGGTGTAATGGCGTCGAAGCCATGATTATTTTGTTGGCTGCGATTGTGGCTTTTCCTTCGCCCATATTTTATAAGATTAAAGGCTTGTTTTATGGTTTTTTAGCCATTCAGTCTTTGAATTTAGTCCGAATTATTTCGCTATTTTATCTGTTACAGTGGAATTACACGTGGTTTGAATGGTTTCATTTATATTTATGGCAGGCGTTGATTATTCTCGATGCCCTCGTAGTGTGGTTGATTTGGTTGCGTTACTTACCGAAAAACAAACAGCCGATGGATGATTCTGAACAGCTCTCTTCGCAAAAAGAAGATTCACATAACAATCAAGTAACCCAGCACCAATAAGGAGTCCATTTATGCCTCGTTTATCTGCAATCATTATATTTACCATGCTGTTATCAGCCTGTCAGTTGACATCTCATAAGGAGTCTGCAATGCCCCAACCGCCCAAAGCTGAAAAAATACCCCATACCTGGACAATTCACGGTGATACCCGTGTCGATCATTATCATTGGTTACGCGATGATAAGCGTACCGACGAAAAAGTGTTGGCTTATTTGAACGCTGAAAACGATTACACCGAAGCACAGTTAAAAGATGTTGAGCCCCTGGTGGAAACACTGTATCAGGAGATTACCGGCCGCATAAAACACAATGACGAGTCAGTGCCTTATCAGTTGGATAACTATTGGTATTACAGTCGTTATTCTGAAGGACAGGAGTATCCGATTTATGCCCGTAAAAAAGGCAGTCTTGAAGCCAATGAAGAAGTGCTATTGGATGTCAATGAACTGGCCAAGGATTATGCCTACTATGCCAGTAACTACCAAAAACCAAGTCCCAATCATAACATTTACGGCTTTTCAGAAGACACGGTCAGCCGCCGTCAGTACGATTTGCGCTTTAAAGACCTGGCCAGTGGCAAAATGCTGCCGGATGTCATTAAAAACACCACCGGCTCCATCGCCTGGGCGAAAGACAGCGAAACCTTTTTTTACACCCGTAAACATCCCGTGACACTATTGCCTTATCAGGTCTATCGCCATCGCTTAGGCACGCCGGTCAGTGAAGATGTGTTGGTCTATGAAGAGCCTGATGATACCTTTTATTTATCGTGCTACACCTCACGCTCCGGTGATTATATTATGGTTCAGATTGAATCCACCACCCAGAGCGAAGTGTTGTATTTAGATGCCGCCAATCCCACCGGTCAATTTTCAACGGTGCTACCACGAGAAGAAAAGCATGAATATTCAGTGGAAGATTTTAACGGCGACTGGATTATCGTCAGTAATTGGCAGGCCTTAAATTCCCGGGTAATGCGTGCGCCGATTGGTGCTTCGCAAGATAAGCAACAATGGCAAGAAATTATTGGCCATGATGAAGAAACCCTGATTTATGATGCCGATGCCTTTAAAGACTGGCTGGTGGTTGATCAACGTCGTAACGGCATTAAGCACATTAAAGCCAAAAATTGGTTAACCGGTGATGAAAAGCTTATTCAAGGTGATGAGGCTGTTTCCACCATGTGGGTGGGTTACAACCCGCAACAAAATACCAACACCATGCGCTACAGTTATGATTCATTTACCCAGCTCGGCAGTGTCTTCGAAGTCGATTTGAACAGTGGTGAAAAAACCTTACTAAAACAGGATGAAATTAATGGTGAATATAATCCTGAAGAGTACCAATCTGAACGTCTGTTAATTACCGCCAGAGATGGTGCTGAGGTACCGGTCTCACTGGTCTATAAAAAATCAGACACAGCCTTATCTGAACGACCGCTGTTGGTGTATGGCTATGGCTCCTATGGCTATTCCATCGACCCCAGCTTTTCTGTCAGTCGCCTGTCATTATTGGATCGTGGTTTTGTCTATGCGGTGGCGCATATTCGCGGCTCCCAGGCTAAAGGCCGCGCCTGGTATGAAGATGGTAAAATGTTTCATAAAATGAATACTTTTACTGATTTTATTGACGCCTCAAAAGCCTTATTGGCCGAAGGCTATGGCGATCCTGAGCGCATCTATGCCTGGGGTGGCAGTGCCGGCGGCTTGCTGATGGGCGCCGTGGCCAATATGGATGGTATGTTGTATCACGGTATGATTGCCAGCGTGCCTTTTGTGGATGTGGTCACCACCATGCTGGATGAAAGTTTACCGCTAACCACCGGTGAATTTGATGAGTGGGGCAATCCCAAAAACAAAGATTCTTATGATTACATGTTGTCCTATTCACCCTACGATCAGGTCAAAGCCCAGGATTATCCCAATATCCTGGTCACCACCGGATTACATGATTCGCAGGTGCAATACTTCGAGCCGGCTAAATGGGTGGCGAAACTTCGTGACATGAAAACCGATGATAATTTATTGTTATTGCGCACCAATATGGACACCGGCCACGGCGGTGCTTCGGGGCGTTTTAGTTACTATAAGGAAACCGCTCAGGACTATGCCTTTTTGTTGAAATTATCAGGCATTAAGTCTTGACCCGAACATTTCAATTAAAAGGCACAAAATAGCTATGTTAAATAGATTTTTCTAGGGCATGATTTTTTCATTAATGACAGCTTGCCCCTAAATTCCATTCTTACTTGAAATATTCGGGCTAAAAACCTGACCTATATCAAAAAACAAAAATAAGCTTTTCAATATAATGCCCGCTGTATGGGCGTTGTCGCACAGACTGCGCCCCGTCTTTAACTTAATGATAGGTAACAACCATGTTAGCCAATCCAATACTTGATAAACTCACCCAAAAATTATCTGATCAATATTCTGAAGCTGAATTGATCTTAAAAGCCGAAATGGCGCAACAAATTATTGACTTAAAAGAACAGAAAAACGCCTTGATTTTAGGTCATAACTACATGGAGCCGGCGCTGTTTCATACGGTACCTGATTTTACCGGTGATTCGCTGGAGTTATCGAGAAAAGCGGCACAAACCGATAAAGACATTATCGTCTTTTGTGGCGTCGAATTTATGGCAGAAACGGCCAAAATTCTAAGTCCGGATAAAACCGTTTTAGTGCCTTCAAGCCAAGCCGGTTGTTCCCTGGCGGAATCGATTACAGCGGCCGATGTCAGAAAACTTAAACAGCAGTTTCCGGGCGTTCCGGTGGTCACGTACATTAATACCTATGCCGATGTTAAAGCCGAAACAGATATTTGTTGCACCTCCGGTAATGCCAGGCAAGTGGTTGAATCACTGAATTCAGATACCGTGATATTTTTACCGGATGAATACCTGGCCGGTAATATCGCCCGGGAAACCGGTAAGCACATTATTTTCCCAAGCAAAAACAAAGGCCACGACAATGATGTGGATGTGCAACTCATTGGCTGGCATGGCCGTTGTGAAGTGCATGATCAATTCACCGTGGAAGACATTGAACATGTGCGCGCCACCTATCCCGATGCCAAAGTATTGGCGCACCCCGAATGCAAACCAGAAGTGGTCGATGCTGCTGATTTTTCCGGTAGTACAA
>CAZWVE010000028.1:5022-9595 GCA_964636925.1 uncultured Marinicella sp. | reverse complement strand
CCTGGGGTTTTTGGTTGCGGATGGTAATGGGCGTAATGCTGGTACTGACTGCCGCTGTTTTGTTTTTTAAAAATCATCGCTTATTAACACTGCAAAAACCCTTACCCGGCTGGTCCAACGTGTCACTAAAATTAAAACAGTTACAAGCCCGGCATAACAGTGCAGCCGCTGTTACGAAAGGTTTATTATGGGGGCTGATTCCCTGTGGGTTATTGTATGGTATGTTAATTATTGCCGCTTCCACGGCCAATGTCTTCAGCGGCATGCAATTTATGTTCTTTTTTGGTTTGGGAACAATCATACCGTTGTTGCTATCACAATGGGCCATACGTAAAGTGACGGCACGCGGCTCCATGGTCTTTTGGCGACGTGCTGCGGCCATATTTATTTTTATATTGGGTGTCTGGGTGCTGTTGGCACCATGGGTCTCACACGGACTCATTCCCACAGATAATCCTTATTTTTACCAGCTCAGTGCCGTGCTGGACATGTGTGTTCCGTAAACATAGCACTTTTCTCGGTTTATTGAGTCTATATAATCGAGATGTCATCGGCAAATAGTACCTTTGACCTATGGCTAAACAGTTGTATGCTTTTATAATATTCAACGAATAAAAGGATTCGTTTGCGCAGTCGACTAATACTTATGATAAAACTGGACAATATTTCTAAAATTTACCGTACCCAGGGAGAAACTATTCGGGCATTGGATGGTGTTGATTTGAACATCGCTGAGGGTGAGTTTGTCGCCATCATGGGCCGTTCCGGTTCCGGTAAATCCACCATGCTCAATATTCTCGGCTGCATGGATAAACCATCTTCCGGTCACTATCATCTGGCCGGTCGGGATGTCAGTGTCTTAGATGATGATGAACTGTCAAGAATCCGTAATGAGTATATCGGCTTTGTCTTTCAGGGGTTTCACTTGTTGCCGCGCTTGTCGGCACTCGATAATGTCCTGGTGCCGTTACGCTTTGCCACTGTTGAACAGCAGCGCGGTGGTACGGAACGGGCCAAAGATTTATTGCGGCAAGTGGGCTTAGGAGAACGTATGCATCATATGCCGAATGAAATGTCCGGCGGACAAATTCAACGGGTGGCCATTGCGCGCTCACTGATTAATAACCCGTCCGTGTTATTGGCCGATGAGCCGACCGGTAATTTAGACAGTGCCATTTCTGAGCAAATTATTGAATTATTAAAAAATCTTAATGCCCGTGGGCAAACCATTGTGATGGTGACGCACGAGCCTGATATTGCCGAAAATGCCGGGCGAACGATTGAATTTTTAGACGGGAAGATTGTGTCATGATGCTTGTTAAAATTGTTTTCATGTGTTGTTTAGTCGTGCCTTATGGCGCACAGGCTTTAATGCTGACCGGTGAAGTGGAATCAAGTCAAACCCAGGAAATTACCATGCCAATGGTGCGCTCATGGCGTGCCGAAATTGCCGATATGGCGGAAGAAGGACGATTTGTTGAACCCGGTGATTTTGTGGTGCGCATTGACGGTACCGATTTGGATAACACCATTGAGTCTCAGAAAGAGGCCCTGGATGTTTTTAAAGCGGCCTCAAAGCGCGACACCATTCAATTGCAAATTGATTTAAACAATGCCCGTCTGGCCTATGAAAAAGCCCAAGTCGATTATCAAATTGCAGCCTTAAAAGCGTCAGTTCCGTTAGAGTTTATCGGAGAGCTTGAGTTTAAAGAACGGCAACTGGCATTAAAACAGATGGCCAAAACGCGCACCGAGAATGAAAAGAAATTTCGCGCCTTGGAAACCAGGCTGGTTGAAAAACATAAAGAGGTTGCCCTGGGTCTGGAACAAAAACAAAATGAGCTGGATTATTGGCAAGAGCGTTTATCACAACTAACCATTAACGCGACCCAGGCCGGCTACATTATTCATGCCTCACATCCCTGGAACGGTACCAAGTATCAAATCGGCGATCAGGTACAAACCGGACGGGTGATTGCAAAAGTGTCTAAGACCACCGATATGCGGGTGAAAGCGTTTGTTAATGCCATTGATTTGCCCCATATTAAAGATAATATGACCGTAGATGTGCAATTTGATGCCCTGCCCAACGCCACCATGAAAGGTGTCGTAACCCATATTTCTGCCGGCGGGCATGAGAAGAAAAATTGGGGTGAAGGGTTGTACTATGAAATCACCATAACACTTGAAGGCCGGCAGGATGAGCGACTGTTGCCCGGCATGAGTGCGTTGGTGCTTATCAATGAGGTGCAATCATGAAAATTCTGCTGTTTCTGACATTGTTGTTTTCTCTGGGTGGTTACAGTGAAGCTGAAAGCATTACCACGTCCGGTGAATTGGTGGCGGTTGAAACCGACAGTTATTCACCGCCAAGTATTCGTTTCATCTGGCGCTATACCATTGCCTTTATGGCCAAAGATGGCTCCGAAGTGAATCCCGGAGAACCGATTTTGATGTTCAAAACCGATGAGTTGCAGGAACGCTTGATGGATAAGCAAGGTGAACTATCGATTAAACAGAGTGAACTGCGTAATAAGCTATCCACCAAGGTTGAGCAATTGGCAGATAAATCATTGGCGGTTGAAGAAATGAAGAAAAACCTCGACAAAGCCAGGCGTAAAGCCGAGCTGCCACAAAGTGTGATTGCCATGAATGATTATAAGGAAAATCAATTAATTTACGAACTGGCTAAATTGCAATATCAACATGCCCTTGATGACCTGGCCTTAACGCGGCAAAAAATCGACACCGAAGAAGATATTCTGAACGCCAACATTGCGAAATTAGAAGCTGAGGTCAACGAACTTAACGCAGCCATAGCCAGTATGCGTATTAGCGCCAAAAGACGCGGCATTATCATGCATCAGACAGACCACAACAATAATAAATATGCAGTCGGCGATCAGGTTTGGGGTGGCGCCCGGGTGTTAGAAGTGGCGGATATGGATAACATCATTGCACGATTGGAAATTAAAGAGAACGACTTATCCCGTGTCAAAGAATCGCAACAAGTGACGTTCAATATGGATGCTTATCCTGATATTGAATTTAATGGCGTGATTACAGAACTATCGAAAGTGGTGCGCATCAAATCTCAGAACCAACCTTCAAAAATCCTGGATGCTGAAGTTGAGATTAACAACCCCGATAAAAGTATTATGCGACCCAATATGAGTATCAAAGCCGAAATTAACAGCGAATCATGAAAAAGTCTATTCTTTTAGCAGTGCTGTGGTTACTGACCGCCTGTCAACAACTGCAGACAGATTCCCAACCGATTCCAACATTAACTGTGGAACGTAAGCCGGTCACCTTAATGGTGCATGCCGCCGGAGAACTGGAGGCAACCCAGTCAACGCCCCTGACAGTACCCAGTGGTTCACGGCGGCCACAAACCCTGGCCTGGATTATGCCGCAATTTACCCGGGTTAAGAAAGGTGATGTGGTGGCACGTTTTGATGGCAGTGATTTTCGGATTGAACTGGATAAAACCACCTATGAAATCCAAAAACTCATGTATGACATGATGGCCAAGGAACGCGACATTGACAACACCCGTTTTTCATTTAATACCGAAGCTGAAGTGGTCGATTATGAATACGAACTGGCCAAGCAATTTAACATTAATGATCCATTGTTATACACCAAAATTGAAATCATCGAAGCCGGTGATAATGAAGAATTCTTAAAAGCCAAAGCTGAGCACATCGAAAAGGTCAGTGAAAACTTCGAGGAAAAATCAGCCACTGAAATGGATGTCTTAGAAAGTTCAAAATCGGTTCAGGAAGCGAAAAAAGAGATGAACGAAGCCAGTTTAAGTGCACTTGAATTAGTGGCGCCACATGATGGTTTACTGGTGTTACAGCCCAGTTGGGATGGTTCCATGCCGGAACCCGGTAAAGCCGTTTTCCCCGGCACGAAACTGGCAGCTTTGCCTGATCTGAGTCAAATGCAAGCGCTTGTGTATGTACCTGAAGTGGAGGCCATTGGCATTCAACCGGAACAAAAAGTGCGCATTCGCTTAGATGCATATCCTGATACCTTGTTTCAAGGTCAGGTAGCCTCCATTAGCCAAACCGCTCAACCGCGAGAGCGTGATAATCCGGTCAAGTATTTCACCGTGACCGTGGCGCTGGACAACCAGGATGAACGCTTTATGCCGTCACAACGCGTTGCTGCCGATATTATTGTGGCTGAACAGGCCGATGCCATTTCGTTGCCCATTTTGGCGGTGTTCCGCGAACAAGACCGTGCCTGGGTTTATAAACAAACGGCCAAAGGTTTTCAACAGCAAGCCATCACCACGGAATTTTGTAGCGCGGTCTTATGCGTTATTAAATCCGGTTTACAGACCGGTGATGTCATCGCCTTAACGCGACCACCGGAACAATCATCATGAAAAGTACCTTATGGATTAATTTACACCACGCGGTGGCAGAAATGTTGCACCACAAATTACGCACACTACTGACCTTGCTCGGTATGGTATTCGGCGTTGGAGCCGTGATTGCGATGCTTTCTATTGGTGAAGGTGCGCAGGCTGAAGCCACCCGGTTGATTGAAAAAATGGGTT
>CAZWVE010000028.1:0-5012 GCA_964636925.1 uncultured Marinicella sp. | reverse complement strand
TGCTTATTGAAGAAAAGCAAATTGATCCGGAAACCTTAAAAGAGATGCGTTCAGATTCGTTGGGCCTGACCATGAACGATATCCGTGCTTTACAAAACAGTTTACCGTTTATCAGCCAAAGTTGTGGCGAAAAGACCATTAAAACCTGGACCTTATTTTCTAAAAATGCCAATTCAGATGGTGCCGTGAAAGCCGTGTCTCCCAACTGTTTCGGCATGAGTAATCTGCAGGTGGCGCAAGGCCGCCTATTCACTGATACGGACAACCAAGCCTATGCCCAGGTGGCCGTGATTGGTTCTGAAGTTGCTGCAGAATTGTTTCCGCACGAATCAGCCCTCGGTCAACGCATCAAAGTAAACCATTTGTGGCTTGAGGTCATTGGCGTTTTAAAAAAAGACGAATTGAGTAAAAATGAAATCCAGGGAATTAAACTTGGTGCCGAGCATAATCAGGTTTTAATGCCCATTGAAACGGCTTTCAAGCGGCTTAAATGGGAAACCCTGGAAAGCCAGTTGGACACCATTCGGGTCACCATAGACGACAGTATTAAACCGCAGGTGGCGTCAGTGGCGATTGATCGCCTGCTGAAACGTCGTCATGGCAATATTGATGATTACAACATTATCGTACCGGCCAATTTATTGAATCAACAGAACCAAACCCAGCAGATATTTACCATCGTGATGTCCAGTATCGCCGGCATTTCGTTACTGGTGGGCGGCATCGGCATTATGAATATTATGTTGGCCACGGTGCTTGAACGCACCAAAGAAATTGGTCTATTGCGGGCCCTGGGTGCGCGTAAAGTGGATATTAAAAATCAGTTTTTGATTGAAAGTGCCACCATTGCCGCCGTGGGTGCGGTCATTGGTATTGTTATGGGTGTGGTGCTGTCATTTTTGATTCAGTCCTTTGCCGACTGGCCGGTGGCCTGGAGCTTATTTTCAATCGTGCTGGCTGTCGGTGTGTGTTTATTGACCGGTGTGGTGTTTGGTTATTACCCGGCCAAACAAGCCGCTGAATTAGACCCCATTCGGGCGCTGCAAAAGAATTAAGTGAACAATCTATGTGCGAGTTAACAACGGCATCAGAGCCAAACGCACTCAAACACTTCGTTAGTGAATACGAAAAATTAATCCATAAAAAAACCCACGATTAACGCGGGTTTTTTTAAGCATCGAATCGTTTGAATTAAACGTTATTGGCTTTTCTCATAAAACGACGACCGAACAGGCCCAAGGTAAGAACCATTAAGCCCATGCCCAGCCAGTTCAGAGACGGCACAGGCGCAGCGGCCACCGGTGCATCTAACTGGGTACCGGATAAGTCATACAAAAAGTCAAAAGCCGGAGCACCGCCACCCACGTCACAAACAGTGCCGGCGGGTTGGAAAGTGGTACAACCTGATAAAAAGCCATCACCCGGGTTTATCCAATGGGCTTCATTACCCGCTACCGTGTCAGTGTTGGACCAGAAGTGTTGGCCGTTTGTGGCAGCATCCTGATTAACTTGAATCGCCACCCAATAAGTGCCGGCACCGATAATGCTACAAGCGCTTGGTAATGTGATGGATAAACTGCCGCTGGTATCAGTCACAGGAATGCTACTGTAACTACAGCCGGCCAAAGCAGTTGGATTGGGGCTGCCCGCATTATCCGCATGGAAAGAGACATTAACCGAGGAAGCGACACCATCAGTAGTACCAATGGTTTCAATTTCCTCAATCGACCAGCCATATCCGGATACCACAAAATCATCAGCAGCCACTGAATCATAAACATCATAGGATGCTTCAAAGTTTTGATCGGGGGCACCATTACCACGTGGCGTGGCTCCCAGTTGAGACCACAACAGGGCTCGGGATCCGCTGGTGTTATGATTACCATCAACACCGCCGACACCGGCTTCGGTGGCCATTTGTGCACCGGCGACCGCAGATGCGCTTAACAGTAAAGGCAGCATGGCCTTTGTTAATTTGTTTTTTTTCATTGTTTTCCTCATTTCAGTTAATGCAAGACAAAATAAACCAGACAATTTTCATCATTGTTTCAGCTATTGTATATAAAATAATCGGCGCTTCAAACATTATTTAACAATTTTTTAAACTTTGCCATTGATTTTTCGTATTTACTGTGTAAATGCACAGATGAATTGTAGATTTTTTGCGTGACTTGTCCGGCACTGGTGGTTTTAATGTGCCGTCTGGTGTTATAAAACGTCATACATGAATCCTGCCAGTCAAGCTTTAAAAAGGACAGTAACCGTTCAATTTCCAAGCGGGTGTCCTGAACCATATCTTCATAGCTTAGGGCGTAAATTTTATCCGGGAAACAGCTTTTCCAATACGCCATAATATTCACTTGATGCTGATAATTGGCGACCAGTTCTTCCAGGTTGTAACTGTATTCATGGCCATAAGCAAATAATTGTTTATAGCAACTTAATAACACTGCTAAATCAAGTCGCGTACAGTGAATGATTTTAGCGTTAGGCAGGGCCATTAAAATTGCACCGACAAAATTAAAATTGAGGGGCTGCTTATCGGTAAACATGGTTTGCGAAAATGCGGTGCCGACTGCGTTGAGATAATCATTACCGATTGTTGTAAAAGTAGCGGCATCCAAAGTTTGTAAAGATTCAGGATAAGACCGACCGTTTTTTTTGCCGAGGTCAGATATGATTTTAGGGAAATGGGGTAATTCTGACGCCCCGTAAATCTCAGAGTGTGAGGCTAAAATTTGTTCTGTTAGGGTAGAGCCTGAACGCGGCATACTGACGATAAATACGGGTTGTTTTTCGGCATGATAATTGGCAGAGTTATTGGCGATATAGTCAGGGGTAAAAACCCGTTTAATGTCATCGGTGAAAGCTGGCCAGTCGAAAGGTTGGCGCTTTAACTGACGATAGCGCTGTTGATTGGCTTGTTCAAGATATTGAAACGCTGCATCATACTGCTCCTGGTGTTCTAATACATACGCTTTGGTAAATAATAATTCAGATGGTGACTTGTCACCGGCCTGAGCAATCATTTGGTCAATGGTGGCTATTTCATGTTCGCTAAAACGATATTTTTTCAGATTTGCCAGGGCCCAATAGATCTGATGCTGATAAGGGTTAATCGCCAAGGCCTGCTGAAAATAATCAATAGCCTCGTCAATTCGACCGACATTTTTACTCAGGAAGCCCATTGCCACCAGTGCGCCTTGGTGGTTGGGTTGAATGTTGAGACAGTCTAAATAAGCGGATTTTGCTTGTTCAAACTGGCTTTGATCCCGGTATAAATTGCCTAAATTATAATAAACACTGGCATTGGCGGGTGAGCGCGCTAATATTTGCTCTATGCAGTGATGTGCCTTGGCATATTTCTTTTGGGTTTTGTATAAACTGGCAAGGTTAAGCAAGGTCGGTTCATGGGTCGGCTTGTATCGTAAGGCAAGGTTTAAGTGTTTTTCAGCCAGAGCCCAGCTGTTTTGTTGTAAATAGATGACACCCATTAAACGCAAGGCTTCAAAATCATGCGGGTTTTTCGCCACCCATTTATTTAATTTACCCAAAGCACTGTGGTTTTGATTCTTTTCAATAAGGGTTTTAATCTGTTGTAGTTGAGGCATACAGGTTCGTCAAGTCGGGTGTGATCTATTATGCGTGATAACCGGACTGGTTTCAAAGTCCATGAATCAAATTACATTTGTCGTTTGACTTGGATTATCTGATGAACTCTATTTAATGACCCAAGACACTCCTGCAGAATAACAATTAAACACATGATTAAATTATATTGACAGTTGTTTAACACAGGCGTAGGCTAATAGTAATTTTTTAAAAAGAAAGAGGTGAGATTAACATGAAAAAAACCATATTTATAATGGCTTGTTGCCTGTCGTCACTGGGTTTTGCGGCTTGTCGGGATGCCGTGGTTATGGTGCATGGTAATGGTGGTGATGCTGCCGATTGGCATAACACCTACAATGAGCTGCTAAATCGTGGTTATGCTGCGCAGGATATTTTCAGACCTGAATGGGGCAGCTCTTGTGTGGCCTGTAATAATCATTCGGGCAGTGAAGAGGTGCCGGTCGCGAATGCGTTGCTAGATGCACTGAATCAATCTTGTACAGGAAAAATTGATATCCTTGGCCATTCCATGGGGGTGACCCTTGCTATGAAAGAAGTTATTGATTTAGGCTTACAAAATGATGTCGAGGATTTCGTTGCAATTGCCGGAGCAGTCCGCGGCTTGAACAGTTGTGGTTACTATCCGTTTAATGTGTACACCTCGACCTGTGGTTATTGGGGCTTATCAATTGGTAGCCCGTTTTTGTACAGTATTAAAAATAAACCAATTGCCAACAGGGTATATTCCATCAAAAGCTGGTCTGATCAGGTGGTGTGCCTGGGTGGCTGCACAGTTGGTGGCATTCATTCTTCATCCATTTGGGGAGAACAAGCGAGTTATAGCTATTATTTAGGTCATTTCGGTTTACAGACAGCCACGTATCAAAAACAAGTGGATTTAATCGAATAATCGTATTATAAGCACAATATTTTACGGATTGTGTGGTTGAATCATGTGCATTTATGCCCACAGGTCATGTTTCCCGGCGCGCAATAGAAAAACCACATACATGAGTTAATTAAAATTTAGTTAACCATTGATTGAAATAATCAATTTGTTCCAGTTTGTTCCAGTGAATCTCTTCGGTGTTGTCCTAAATAGCAGTATGCTTGAAGGCCCCTTAAAACCTGGAGATAACATATGAAAAAGATCATCTTAATTGGCTTATTTGCAATAAGCTCATCAGCGTTGGCGCACGACTTTCTCACCGAGATATTGGTTTATAACCAAGATTATGACAGCAACCAGTATGTGGTGGCGGTCACTTATGACTTGAATGAGCAAGATATTTTATCGGCACTTAATCTGAAGAAGACAAAATTTGAACTGTCAAAATTAGTGAAAAAATCAAACGTCCGAGATCGTGAAAGAGAATATCGTCATGTGGGCGAGTCCGTAC
>CAZWVE010000027.1:0-9653 GCA_964636925.1 uncultured Marinicella sp. | reverse complement strand
CATCGGCTTCAAAGTTGTATTCATTGTAAACTTCATCACGCATAAACACGGCAGATACAGCTTGAGCACCAGATAACCAAGAACTTGATAAGGCTACGCCGTCATTAAATACAATACTTGTATTAGTGCCGTCACCTACGTTAGGGCTTGTACTTCCTGGGTTGGTGTGGTTATAAGTGCCATATTCCCAGAAGTCTTGTAAGGCAATCGCGTCATAGCTGACGTTAAAACCTTCTTCAACACCCACGATAGAAGCTGCACCGAATAAACCGCCGGTGGCAGGCTCCATATCAGTGTTAGGGTTAATTGCCCAAGCACCAGCATTCCAGGAGTTGGTTAAGAAACCACAGTTAGCGGGAACGCCATCAGTACCGTGAGTTGCGGCAGCAGCATGAGCGCCGATTACTTCACCCATTTCCAGCACTTCGAAGTGACCTTCGCGAGAACGAACCAAATCATTATTTGGGGCGTCTTTGTCTATCTCATAAGGCAAGAACTCTTGTAAAGTCTTGTTCAAACGTGGTGCACAAGAATTATCAGATGATGCATGCGCACCACTGTCTTCACCAGTGTGGTTGAAACCCAAAGAGTTAACGGCTGATGTGGCTGTCCAAGGGCCAATCACACCGGTCCAAACATCATACTGAGATAAGTACACGTTAAAGTCAAGTACCTCGCGAGAGTTTTGACCTTCTAAGAAACGGACTTTAATGGCTTTAACAGCTTCAGTGGTATTAACCACAGAATATGTGGTATTTAAACCATTGTGTAAGCTGTAGTAAGGATAAATCAATACTTGACCGGTACCTTCTGGGTTAACGTGTACAGCATTACCTACAGAGGCAACACCGGCAACACCTGCTAAACCAGCGATAACGGCAGTAGTTAGTTTGTTTTTCTTCATTTCTAACTCCAAAATTATAATTAAAATCAGGGCTATTTATTAATATCCCCGCTCATATGAACGAAGCTATACAAGATAGCATGGCAAATCATATTATAAGTACAGCCCTTTCACAAGGACTAATTTAAAAAAAATAATCACTGACTTGCTCAACATGGCTCGTTACACCGTGTTGCTTTGCACAAAAGCATTTCCATTTTAACAACATTTCGGTTGAATGCAATAGTATTTAACATGGTATGTAAAATATACATCCACCATTCCTCAGCATTTAAAGCTCAGTACTTTTCTTGGGTAAGTAATACCAGGTACCCCCATCTTTTATCCAGCTTTCTTCAATTGGTGTTGCTGCACTGGCTTCACCAAAGGCGCGTCGGGAAAACTTATAGGTGTAGTTAATGCTTAAGTTTACAGTACAGGCATCATCGCTACATTTTTTATCAATAAACTCGGCATTATTCCACTGTATATTAAGCTGGGCTGTTTGAATTCGCATCCGATAAGTTGCCAGGTCTTCTAATTGCCGATAGGATGGCGCAATGTATTGGTAGGCTTTTTCATAATCATTGTCGATCAAAGCCTGCCATCTTGCCACAGCTTTGGCGTCAATGTCATCGACGGTTTCGGCACAGGCTGACAGTAAAGTGACTAAAACAGTTAACATCAATATGTTCTTCATGGTTGATCTCCTTGATTGTTTGATTTATTTTCTTTTTCAGTTTCTGGTTGATTGTCGTCGTCACCGTATTTGCCGCGGGTCGCCGTTGTGGTCATCGGCTTAATCGGTTGCAATCCTTTGAATTGCTTTGCATATTCTTCAGTGACAAGTCGCGCTTGCTCAGGGTTTGCAATAACGGTTGGGGTTATCAGCACCATGAGTTCTGTCCGAATATTGCTGCTTCTCTTTGATCCAAACAAATTACCCACCAAAGGTATGCGGCTGAAAAATGGCACACCGGATCGACTGTATCTATCATCATCCTGAATAAGACCACCCATAACAATGGTGTTACCGCTTTGTACCGCTATTTCAGTGTTTAATGCCCGTGTTGAAATGGGTGGTTGCCCATTTTCAGTCGAGGGCGGTCCCGGAGAGCTTACATCCTGACTGACTTCCATATAAACCAAACCACCGGGATTGACGCGAGGTGTAATATCCACTTGCACACCCGTTTGGATATAGCGGGTATTGGTGATGGTGCCACTGGTATTACCGGTGTTGTTTAAACTACCGACATTGGTAATCGGGATCTGGTCACCGACATTGATGGTGGCATTCTTATTATTTAACACCATCATAGAAGGTGTGGATAGCAAAGCAACACGCCCTTCACTTTCCAGCATATTGAGTCTGGCTTCAGCATCAGTTCCCAAAAAACGATAGCTGACACCACCGCCGCCCAAACTACCACTTACGGTACCAAAATCATAAGGCCAGGATTTATTTTCAGGGCCACTGTCGGGGTCGGTATTTACCGCCTCGCCAAATAACAACTGCATGCCGTGAGTAATCTCATCATCTAATTTAACCTCGATAATTTTCAACTCAACCAAAACCTGTAATGGCTCTATATCGAGACGCTTAATGGCCGATAATATTTTTTCATAATCACTGACACCGGCTTTAATCAGAAGCTGGTTGGAATCTTCGATGGCTGAAATATGAATGTCATTGTCACCACCACCGGAACTTGTACGCCGCGCTGTGGTGCGCGTATTTGTTGCGCCGGACGAGGACACTTCACGACCCTCTTGGCCGGGCGTTACGGATCCGCCTGACGCCTTCCGAGACGTGCTGCTACCGCCACTGCCACCAAATACATCGTTTAAATAACCGGCCAAATCATCGGCTTTAATGTTTTTAACACTGTACACATAAAGGTTAGACGCGCCATCGGCATCGGCCCGATCTAATCGCTTGACCCATTTTTCCGCTTTATGTAGATAATCTTCTTGCGGGGTAATCACCATCACTGCATTAAGACGCTCTAAAGGCAAAAAGCGAAACATGCCTGCCAGAGGATTTTCTGCCCCTTCGCCAAACAATGCTTCCAACTCAACAATAATATCAGCGGCATCTACACGCTCTAAATAAAAGATTCCGGTGGACATACCCGCCAACCAATCGACATCAAAAATCTTAATGGTTTTTAAATAATTATTGAGTTCGGCATAATTACCGGCCAAAAATAACATGTTCCGGGCATTATCCGCTTTGACAATGGCGCCTTCCTGGGCATAGGGCTCTAATATTTTTTCCATTTCTGTCGGTGAAATATAATCCAACGGCACCGCCATGACCTGATAGCCCTGGCTACTGATGGCCTGTTCTAATTGGGGAGTCAACAGCCCTTTGATGGCCTGTTTTTGTGGCAGCACATGGTATCGATCTTCATTACGCACCAAAGCGGCATTATTCCAACTCAACATCATTTCCAAAATGGGCAGGATTTGTTTGCGGCTGACAGGTCTGGCCGTGGCAAAAGTCACTTTACCATTCACACCGGGGGCTATGACGTAGTTCTCTTTCAGTATTTCACCCAATATAAAGTGCACCACAGCCTGTAAGGATTCACCTTCAAAATTAAACGTGATTTCACCTTTCTGACTGACTGACGGTCCAGTGGATCTGGTGGCATCATAATTAATAAACTCACCGGTACCCGGGTACATTTCATTACCGGTTTTCTCAGGTGCCTCATCACCGCTTTCTTTGAACACTTCACCGGAATAGGCGGTGGAGTCAATGCCTTTAAGATAGTTGGGTTGTGCTAACTCTCCGCTTAAATCTTTGGGCTGGGTGGCACAACCTCCTAAATAGATCAGGGTTAGTATCAGACTTGTTTTAATTATGTAGTTTACTCTCATTGTTCATTTCCTTGGGCTGCTTTGGCTCTCATTTCAGCACGTCGTTCGGCAATTTTCTGGCGAATTTCTTCGGCCTTTTTCTGGCGTAATTGTTCCGGGGTTAACTTGTTTTCATTGTTATCTGCCTGTTTAATTTCCTGGGTCGCCTGCTGTCTGTTGTTCTGGCTTTGATTTCGGGCACCCTTGTTTAAGGCACCACTAAAGACTTCAAGTTCCAATTCAACCGGTTCTTGTCCTTCCGCTGCGAAGGTGACTTTGCGTTTATCAATATTTTGTACCACCCACATACCTTGTTCACCATCCAGTGGCATACCTTCCTTTAAAGTCAATCGTTCATTGGTCAATTGATCCTGAATCATCACATAGCGGTTGTTATTGGTGATAATAATGCTGGTCACCTGGGCTTTTAAAGGCTTAACCTCGATGACGTCCTGATTATCTTCAGGATTATTTTCCACCACTAATGGTGGCACATAAGGCTGTCTGTCTTCACGAAATAAGGGTGTTTGAGTAATACGATCAATAATCTCCGGTTTAATGTCCGGTGCCGCTAAATCATCTTTGGCCGTTACCAGCTGTTCTATTTGGTTTTCATTAAATTCTTCCGCCTGAATGTCCTCAATACCACGACCCCAACCGACAAATTGTAAAGCGGCAACAATCAGCAGCAAGCCGATCACAGCGATCAGTACATTAACCAACAAATTAGTCTTCATCACGTGCCTCCACAAGCTTTTTCATGTAGGCATACAAAATAAAGCGGATTTCCAAATTTTCTTCTGCGGCTTGCTCCTGACCGCGTCGGTAGCGCTGAACGTTTCGGGACTCAATGCGCAAATCATCAATAAATAAACTGGGCTTATGCTCTTCAATTTGTTGCAACACATGCATAAAGACATCAAACTGGCAACGCATTCTAACCCGAAGGATTATTTTTTCAAACTGTTGCGGATCGCGATCCTGGGTAGGTGATTGACTGATTGACTGACAGGCGTTGTTATCCGGTGACTGCTCACTAATAATAGTCTTTAAAATCGCGGTGATTTCGGCATTGCCCAAATTCTCTGAATCGGCTTTTAAAAACTCATCATTATTGCCGACAGTCTCCTTAACTTGCTGGATTTTTTCCTGTAATAAAGGTGTTTTGGCAGCTTCATTAATTAGTTTTTGCCGGGACTCATTAAGGCTGTCAATTTCTTCGTTTAAGGTGGCGTGCTCCACAAAAAACCAGTGGAAAAATAAAAAATAGACGATGACTAAAATCAATAGCAAAGTAGTAACCGCCAGCCATCGTCCGGCATTCTTATCAAGCGTCATTGTCAGCCTCTTCTGCTGCGATCGGTTGTAATTCAGCTTTAATGGTAAATTGCTCTTTACCACTTCGGGGATCGGGTCGAACGTTACCGACTATTTTTGGCTCATACCAGGTTTCGGATTCATTTAAAATCGGCACCAGGGCGTTGGCATTATCTGATTGACCCACCACCTCCATTCGCTCGTTATCAATAATTACCCGACTTAAATAAGTATTTTGCGGTATTTTTTCGTTAAGTTCATGAATCATTAATACACGACTGGGTATTTGTTGTTTTAAATTCCCCAGGAAATTGGCCGCAGTAATGGTTTGGTTTAACTGATTTTCAAGCAACTTGGCACGTCGTGCATCTTTCCTTAACAACTCGACTTGTTCATTTAAAGCATCTATTTTGGCACGTTTATTATCCAGCGAGTTATACATCACCAAAGCCAACAATAACCCAAGAGCAAGTGCAAGACCGCCATAAAGTTTCCACTTTGACCAATCCTTCTTTTTGCGCATATCAGCGGGTAATAAATTAACACCCAATGGTTCCGGCGCTTCATCTGTACCAACATTAATATCAATGCCGGATAGTTTTACGCCTTTGCTGTTTATCGCTTGTAAAATATTATCCAGTATTTCTTTCTTGATGACTGCCAATAAAATGAGCACTTTTTCACTGCCGTCATCAACTGGGCCCTGACGCCAGGCAAACACCGCTTCATCGGCCCGAAAAGGCACATATTTATCTAATTCATATGCCAAGACAGAATCAATCTCACCAATGGCTGCTTGTGGTAAAGTAACATTACGTACAATAGCGTGTTGACTGGCCAACAGGTAGGTGGTGCTGACATCAACATCACTATCGGCAATAAAGTGGTTAATCTGATGCCACCATTCATCATTCTGCAAGCCATCATCTTCCGGTAACGGCATGAACTCGCCTTGCTGCTTGCGCCATAACATCGGTGTTTCTTGCTCACCCTGGTTAATATAAACAGCCTGGGCTTCAGGAAATATACTTTTACGATAGCGTTCCGGCACTAATTCAATCAGCTCACCGGTCCACCATTGCATAAACGCACGAATACTGGAATCACGATACCATTGATTTATTGGGTTGATTATATTGTCCAGTAAAGCTGTCATTTGTTTTTATTATCTCTCCAACGTATGATTTGAAACGGTCTGCCGCGAACGTTTCCCCCTAAACGGATGGTGGTGTCCAATTCAGCCCATTGTTTATTTGGCAATGTTGCTTTCACCACGATACTGAATGTGGTACTACCACTGCGTAAACTGCCACTTTGTCCTTCAATTAACATCGGCAACTGTGTACTCATGTCAAATATTTCATGACGTTGCGCAATGTAGTCTTCAGCGATCTGTGCATTAATACCATCCAATGCCATAAGCGCCTCTTTGGGTGCAAACGCCAAATTTAAATTTCCGCGACCGGAATAAACGGTAATGGCCGGTTCAATTTTGCGGTACAACTCATAGCTCATACCCATCACCTGCAAAATCTCAGGTACGGTGTCAAAAGGTGCGTCTTTGGCGCCATGCGAATAACCGGCGGCAAAATAGTCTTCATCCTCAGCACCGGCCAGACGGACCTCTTCATCGGGATCACGCCAATCCTGAATTTTATCACTCAGCGCCAGAGCTTCATCAAATTCGACCCCCACTGAGGCAAATAATCCGACCAGAAGTTCCTCATTGGCCAAATTGAGGTCGATTTTACCAGACTCATCCGTGATTTGAACGCTGATTTTTGCTTCATTAAGGGTAAATTCATAGGGTCGGCCATCAGCAATCCAACGCGTTTCCGGATCGGGATTACGTAGTTCAAAGACGGCTCGATTTAACCCGGCTTCGGCTAAAAACTCAGCCTGGACCTGATTGAACAAGATTCTCGACTGAACACTTTCGGTACGTGCAGACAACGCAAAACTACCGGCAATCACGGTCATTAATAAAGCCACCCACAACACCAACACCAGGGCAATACCTTTTTGTTTCCGGTAAGTGGTGCAATAGCGCATGACTATTGTCCTGGCCTTTGTTGAAGTTCATGAAATCTACCTAACATCGAAGGCCGTCTGGCACTAAAACGCCCACCATCCATACGCAAAGCAATTTGTAATCCTGGCCATGACTGTTTCGCGTTCTCATTCATGGTCAAATCCAAACGCACCATCAAAGGCAAATCGGTTCCTTTTTCCATTTCAGACAACCATTCAGTGGGTTCGCGCTCTTCATCCAACTCGATAAATCCGAAAGAACCTTTGGCAATATTCTCCAATAACACCATCGGTTCAGACTCCTCAAAAGGGGACATTTCATCCTCATCATCATAATTGGAGACTAAACCATGGCGGTATTGCAAAACCATCCCGTCACCGTCATTCACCAGTTCCAGTTGTTGTATGTGCGGACCGCCACTCCCTAAATAGCCCGGCATTTGAGACACATAGGTGATTTGTCTTGGTTGCCCAATAAACTTAATCATTTCACCTTCATCGGTCATATCAACAGCAATCGGCATAGCCCGGCTAACCTGATGACGAATAATATTTTGAATAACCCGGATTTCATTAATGGCGGTAATCTTAGCTTCACCTTTGGCCACCATACGGCGACCGGAATCAATACCGGAGAAAATCATGGCCATTATCATGGCCAATAAAGTAAATACCACAATCACCTCTAATAAGGTGAAGCCGGCTTGTTTCTTAATCATGGTCGTTCACCGTAATTGGCTGCCACCGCCCGCAAAGTAGTGAACTCTGCGGCGCGTTCCTGATAACCGTCATGATCCCAACGTATTGTCAAGGTGATGTAATACAATTCAATGGGAGCAAAATCCATGACTGTATCCCCTTCATAACTAATGTCATATGGTCTCATGCTGATGTCCCAACGGTGACCATTATCAAACTCACCTGACTCACCGCCTTCTTCAATCGGTATGGTGATACCGATTTCTGCCATTTTACTGCTGGCCTGTAATGCAATTTCAGTACGCTCGGATGATTTCATGGTATTGGCACTTGAGTTTGTGAGTATTTCCAGCACCACCATAAAAGTCATGGCCAAGATGGTGAAAGCCGCGATAATCTCAATCAGCGTAAAGCCTTGTTGTTGAGAATGATTAGGCATCATCAATTTCATTGTCCCGGAACAATCTGATTTCGCCGGTTAACCAGGCCACATTGATGCGCCAAAAGCGATCTTCGTAAATCAAGGTAATTCGGCCACCGGTGGAACTGCCGTCTGAAAAAAACCGAAACCCGGCCTGTTTTTCTGAAGGCACTTCTGATGCCGCGGCATAGACCTTTATTTCCATGCCTTCGGGTAAGGTCACGGGTTCTTGTTTACCCGGGTAGCGATAGGTTTTGTTCTCCA
This sequence comes from uncultured Marinicella sp., assembly GCA_964636925.1. Lineage (GTDB taxonomy): Bacteria > Pseudomonadota > Gammaproteobacteria > Xanthomonadales > Marinicellaceae > Marinicella. Next base: position 1,170 of record CAZWVE010000027.1, on the reverse strand, counting down.
CATCAATCACCAGCTGCTGTTCTTCATGTTTAACCACCGCTTGTGATCGGGTCTGTCGTAAAGCTGCAACCATATCTTTGGACGCACCGCGAATCTTGGCCGCCTGTAATGAGCCGGACATGTTATAGGCCACGGCACCGGCTATGACTGCCAGCATCACCATCACCACCAAAATTTCAATTAAGGTAAAACCGCGATGAGAATGTGGCATACAATCGTTAATCGCTATTGCCAATTACCGATATCAGAAGCGAGTTTGTCACCTCCGGGGGCCTTATCACTGCCATAGGAGTAGATGTCAAAACTTTGGCCATGCTGACTGCGGGCGGAAAACTGATAAGACTCGCCCCAGGGATCGGTCAGTTCTTTTTCTTTAACGTAAGGACCCATCCACATGGAATCACCACTGTCATTAACCAACTGCTCTAAGCTATTGGGCAAATTACCGGTATCTAAATAAAATTCCTGGACCGCAGCGGTCAGCTTTTGAACTTCTAATTGGGCTTGTTTGTATTTAGCCTTGTCCTGGCCGCCGGTGACATTACGCACCACCAAACCAAATATGACGGCCAGAATGGTCATCACCACCAAAACCTCAATCAAACTAAAACCCTGTTGTCTTCTTTTGTTATTCATAATCATTCCTCACATTATCCAACTAATTCACTCATGTTCATCATCGGCATCAAGATGGCAAACACAATGGTAAAAATCAAACCGGCCAAAATCAGTACCAATACCGGCACCAATACGGACAGCATCCGATCGATGGTGTTCTTAACTTCGCCATCATACGTATCTGCCGTGCGTACCAACATATCATCTAAATGCCCCGTCTCTTCACCCACACTTAACAATTGTTGCGCCAATTTGGGGAAAGAATCTTCTTTGGCCAGTGCGTCCGCTAGCGGCGAACCATGCTTGACCTTTTCCGTGGCATTAGCAATGGCTTTGGCAATAACGGTGTTGTTCACCACTTTTCTGGCCACCTGTAAACCGGATAACAACGGCACACCGCTGTCTGCCAGCGTACCCAAAGTTCGGGTAAATTTTGCGGTTTCTACCCGTGTGATTAATTCACCAAATAAGGGCAATTTCAGCATCCGTTGATCCCAGCTGAAGCGAAAATCCGGCTCTTTTAATTTTTGTCGTAACAATACCACAAAAACC
>CAZWVE010000026.1:1960-9817 GCA_964636925.1 uncultured Marinicella sp. | reverse complement strand
AAGCATGTATGGGTAGCCGTGTCATTTCCTCAAAGGAACCTATGTGTGGATTATCAAAGAGCTTTAATCCGGCTGTTTGGTTTCCTCTGTTTCTATGAGTTCAATGTCTTCCAATGAGACATTGCCCTGACCAACTTCGAACTCATATTCATAGATAAAATTATCGACTTGCCGTCGTACATCAAAACCTGTCACTGTCATGCCAGAATTAAGTTGAATCGTCAAAAATGGGGGAATGTAACCTTTGATGCGGGTTCCGGTAAATTGAAGATTGTTTTTCCACTGTTCCCTTCTGAGCAGCGTGGTGTAATGTCCATAGGTTTCTTTGAGTTCAGATTTCAGCGTTTCAGCAGCTTGTATTTGTTCAGGCTCACTTACTTTCGTAAGATTGTTCATAATGGCTCTAAGAAAATCACTGTTAGGAATTTGATTTAAATCCAATAATTTAAACCAGGCAAGCGCAGAGACGTAGTCTTTGTCTTGCATGTGGTATAAAGCGATTAAGGACATGGCGTATTGGTTGCCAAATTCAGCGGATTTTTTAAAATGTTTTAACGCGGATTTTTTAAAACCATCGTTGTCATCTTTCAGTCCTCGCGCTAAATAATATTGATCCGGTTTGATGATATTGCCACTGTCATCAAAATGTAAGCCATACTCAGCCCAGCTAAGACCGCTTAATACGAATAAGAAAAAATATACAATTAATCTCATTATCTCGATTTAGTTACCAATCATCTATTTTAATACAGTTTCAGCCCGATATAAAGCGACCGCTACATAGTCGTGGTCATGGGACAGACTGATAATATCGGGTAATGGCTGACCGCTGTTACAATCAATTAAAACAGGCGGGCCGGGTTTCTTATAACCGGCCAAAATCAATTTTGGCCTGACAATGTCAGCGTTAATGCCATGACATTGCAGTAATTGTGCGGCAAGGTTGCGAGCGGCTTCAGATTGCTGTTGATAGGTTTTCAAATCAGCGACACAGGCGACCTGACTGTCAATTCTTGACCATTGGCCGTTGTTTGCTTCAATTAAAGCCAGACAATGTACCACTTCCGGTTTCAACCAGCTGAATTTAACTTCAATGTGGGTTTTTTCAAAAAACATGTCACCGTGTATGTCATCTTCATGGTTCGCCATCAATAGCTGCTGTAATGTGTCATCAGAGAGCGCAAAGGCCATCGGTGAAAAGGTCAGTTGTTGATGATGTCGTTGACGGGCTTTATATCCGGCTTCTTTGGCAGCCCAGAGACTCCACAGAAAACGATTTGGGTTGGCCGATTGTTTTAAATGGTGTTGTTCTTGCCGGGTTAATATCCGGTTTACAAATCGCGGATTGTTATATTTTTGCTCATCGATGTGGAAATCAACAACATCGTTACCTAACATGGCATTACCCGACCTGGTCGTTGGCTGTGGCAAAGTAATGGTCTTCCATGTGTTCTAAGGTGGTGATGATTTGATTGGCCGCTGTTCGCATGGCGCGTCGTCCTTGTTGTTCATTATCAATCGTTTGCAGCTGCATATTAACGTTAAATCGCTCACCTTTGGCGGGCATTTTTGAGGCGCTTTGCTGATGCTCTCCCCGTAAATAGACACACAAAACCTCGGTTAAGTGGCTGTCCATATGCAGTTTCCCGACACCATACACATGGTTTTCAGTGTCAACGCGACCGGTTTTACTGCGCCGACCTTCGGGGAAAATCATGACATATTGGCCATGATGCAACAAATAAGCGGCTTTGTGCATGGTTTGCTTGGCCTTTTGTGGGTCTTCATCAATTAAAATACATTTCCCGAGGTAGCATATGACGCGATATAAGAGGCTTTCTTGCACATTGCGTGCATTGGGCAGATTCCAGCAAAAGGTGCGGAAATTGGCCATATAGGAACCCAGAGAAGCAAACGCCCAGGCCAGTAATAAGGAGTCAATATAGGTGAGGTGATTCGGGCAAATCAGTAAGCCCGTGCGGTTTTTTTGCACAATGTCCTTAAATCGGCGACGAATTGATTTAATGTCTTTAATGCGGTAATTTTGGATGTATTTCATCCACAGCACCACCAAAAAATAAAGCACAGGCAAGCACATAAAGGCGATGGCCTTTTGTACGGCCAGTGGCCACCGTTGTTTTTTGGGAAGTTTCATGCCGGCATGCGGATGCCTTACCAATAAGGGCTATTAGTAAGGCATCGCGATGATTCAGATTTAGGTTTTGGCGTTAATAACCGTGACGGCATCACCGATGGTTCGGATTTTATCGGCTTCTTCATCACTGACTTCAATATCAAACTCGTCTTCAAAGTCGATAACGATATCAACCAGACGGGCCGAGTTAATGGCCAGATCTTCTAAAAAGCTGGTGTCTGCGGTGGCAGACTCTAAAGCTTCTTTGTTTTTACAATAGGGTGAAACAATTTCTTTCACTTGTTCAAATACATCGTTACTCATGGTCGTTCCTCAAGGGTTAAATTTTTTAAAAATAGCACAGGCGTTAACATCACCAAAACCAAAACTGGCTTTGGCTAAAATTTGGGCATCGCTTGCTTGGGTTTTGTGTACCACACTGTCGGCATACGGCTGCAGATCCGGGTGCAGATCTTCACAATTTAATGAACCGTGGACAAAACCATGGCTTAATTGTAACACCGATGCGATACATTCGAGACCACCGGCTGCACCTAAGGCATGGCCAATCAGGGATTTGGTGGAGTTTATTTTCGGAAAATCGGCCGGGTCACAGGCCAAAGCTTGTTGCCAGTTAGCCACTTCGTACGGGTCGGCCATGGTGGCGGTTAAATGACCGTTGATTAAATCCACCTCAGTACCTTTGATACCGGCGTGTTTTAATGCGGTTTGAATACAGCGTTGCACACCGGTTGGATTCGGGAAGGTGGTGCTGCCACCATTTCTTTGGCCACCGCAGTTAACATCCACACCAATCACTTCGGCATAGATTCGGGCGCCGCGCGCCTGAGCACTGCTTAATGATTCCAACATCAATAAGCCGGCACCCGAGCCGGGTACAAAACCAACTGCTGAGGCACTCATCGGTCGAGAAGCCTGTTCCGGGTTGTCATTGTAACCGCGCGCCAATACCCGCATGGCGTCAAATCCGGCCCAACTGTATTTAGAAGCACCTTCGGTGCCGCCGACCAACATTCTTTTCACCCGACCGGTTTGAATACTGTGGTAGCCGTTGGCAATGGCTTCGGTGCCGGTGGTACAGGCACTGGAATTGGTGGTGACCTGACCGCCCAAAGCCAACAGCCCGCCAATATTGGCACTGCTGGCACTGGCCATAACCTGTTCCACCATGGTGGAGCCCAGGCGTTTGACTTTACCGGCATCGGTCAGTGGAATAATCTTTTGGCCAATGGTATCGAGGCCGCTGATACCGGTGCCGATAATGGCGCCGGTGTCCCAGTCCGGTTCTTCACCGGGTTCCGCTAAGCCGGCGTCACGCCAGCAATCTATGGCAGCAATGGCACCAAAAATCATGGCTTCATTCATGGCCATAAGGGCTTCATCGGTTAAATAGTCATGTTTAAGTTCATCGATATGTTGCGGAATGCCGCCCACCTGACAGGCAAAATTGGATTCCGCCAAATGTGCATGGTGCTTAATACCGGAAACACCATTTCGTAAGGCTTGTTCAAAATCTTCCAGACCGTTTCCGTTGGGTGCCACCACACCCATACCGGTGATGACAACACGTTCATTTTGTTTATTCATTGTTTCGGGACTCCCATACCTGAAATAACACAACTGGCCACCAGTTCATTGGCACTGTTGTGCATAGTGACTTTGGCTTTTAGTTTCATGCGCCGCCAAAAGACCTTCTCGGCGGTGATGGTGACGAGTTCTCCGGGGTAAACCGGACGGCTGAATTCAACCTCAGCATCACTGAATAGCGTTAACCAGCGATCCAGTTCTGATTGGTCAAGCTGTAAAGACAGTAAATACAAGCCGAACGCAACCACGCCGGTTTGTGCCATGGCTTCCAGTAAAATGACACCCGGGGTCACCGGTTGGCCGGGGAAATGGCCGGCGTAAAAAGACTCGTCTTCCTTAAAGGTGTATTGTCCAACAATACCGTCTTCATTAACCGAGACGATGTCGTCGATAAAACGAAAGGGTGCTTGTTGAGGCACCAAATCTAAAATTTGTTGATGACTTAATGCTTGGCTCATGTTAGTTGGCCTCCGAGTGACTGTTCACTTTCATGGGGATAATCGCGGTATTGAATATTTTTAAAGATACCGGCCTTGGCGTCGTTAATGGTATAGATTTCCTGATCATCAACAAACACTTTAGCCGAGCCGATGGCGATCGCGGCATCCTGAGCAGCCATGTTGGAAAAACGTTTAATATCAATCTCATAGCGGACAATCTTGTTATGTGGTCTAATTTGGCCAAAAAACTCAATGCCACCGGCACCCAAAGCCCGACCGGCGCCTTTGCCGCCGCGAATAATGGCGTAAAAGCCGATCAGTTGCCACACCGCATCAACACCAAGACAGCCCGGTTGCACCGGATCCTGGCGGAAGTGACATTGGAAAAACCAATCATCGAGAGCAATGTCCTGTTCTGCGACAATCCGGCCGCGCTTGCCTTTGTGAGAAATTTCAGTAATGCGGTCGAACATCAACATCGGCGGTGAGGGCAATAAACCACAGCCCTCAATGGGTGGGTCTTCGATTAAATCACCCCAGGAGTAAGCCAGCAACTCTTGTTTGCTGAATGACGTGCGTTGTAAAAAATCCTGATACTTAAGTTTCATGCGTTTCTCCAACGGCAATGGTCATACCACCCCAGGTGAGTCCGGCACCCACCACGATTAAGGTAATCATGTCACCGTCCTGAAATAAATCCCAGTTTTGGGAGAGGACTGAAGGCGCGCCGGCGGCACCGCAGTTGCCATACTCATCGACATTGTACAGGTGCTTATCAGCGGCAATATTAAGTTTGTTACAGACCGATTGCAACATGGTTAAATTGGCCTGGTGGCTGATAAAATAATGATCGCTCAGTGCCTGCGTTGTTTGTTCCTGTAAATGTTTAAAGCTGGCCACAGTTTTTTTAATGGCAAACTTTTGTACCGACAGGCCGTCCTGATAAAAATGTGCACCGGTTTTGGTTTGTACTTTATCCCAACCGGTCGGATCAGATGTCATGCAGGTATTTGTTACACGCATGGTTGTTTTGTGTTTTTTCGAAAACACCACCGCCGCTGCACCATCACCTATCAACACGGCTGTGCGTCGATCACTGAAGTCGGTTGTTGTTGTCCAGCTTTCGGGAATCACAGACAACACATAATCAGGCATCGCATCTTCATGCATGTGATTGAGAAAATGTACATGTGAGGCAAAACTGGAGCAGGCCGAGGTAATATCCACGGTAAAAGCATCAATACCGGCTTCAGCAGCGATGACACTGGCGTTGGCCGGTAGTGAATAAGCCGGTGCGCAAGTGGCTGAAATCACCATACCAATGTCTGCTTTGTTTAGGCCGGCACGTTTTAAAGCCATATCGATGGCTTTGGCACCCATTTCAGCACTGCTTTCATTGACTTTGGTTTCACCGATGGTTCGATTATGGGTGTGTTTGAGGTCATCTAAATCCATCACCGTGTGGCGTTTTTTTATGCCAACACGTTCGATAATCCATTCATGGGTGGTCTCGATGCCCAGGGATTCCAGGTAGGCATTGTCAATGACATTGGCAGGGTGGTAGTGACCGGCACCGTGGATGTATAGCATATTAAATCCGTTTAAAATGAAGCAATTTGTTCGCCGCCATCGGCACGAATGAGGGCGCCGTTAATCCACTGCGCTTCATCACGGGCCAATAAGAACACCACATCGGCAACATCTTCAGGCGTGGTCAGGCGTTTAAACGGGTTTTTCAGGCGGGCCACGGATTTCATACGATGACTACCGGGAATCGCCTGCAGGGCTTTGGTGTCGGTGACGCCGGCTTGAATAATATTCGAGCGAATACCTTGTGGTGCGAATTCAACGGCAATTGAGCGGGATACCGATTCCAGAGCCACTTTAGCGGCCGACACGGCGGCATAACCACGCCAGGCCACGGTGTTACCTTCACTGGTTAAGCCCAAAACACGGGCATCATCGGCAAAAAGTTTTTGTTGGGATAGTTTTTGCGTCCAGGTCAGCATACTGGTGCCCATGCTGTAAATGGTGCGGGCCATGTCTTCATCTTCAATTAGCATGTCGCTGTATTCAGGGGTTTCTAAGGGAAACACTTCAGCCACATTATCAGCCATTAAATCCGCAACAGCCTCATTAATTTTACTGGCATCGATGCCCAGTTTGGCTGCTAATTTTTCAACAGCGTTGATTTTATTGTCCGGTTTTTCTTGCGGCGCAATGAGTTTTAAATTTCCAAAGGCAATGGAATGTAATAACACCCGGATTTTACCTTGTTCGCCCAGAGCCTCTGTTAAGCCTGCGAGCACTTTATCCATGCCGGATTCACTCAAGGCATCCACATTGAAACTACTAAACTGCACGCCGGTGTTTTTAATGTCATCAAAATCCTTGTTGATTTGTTCCATGGCACCACGGCGATCACGATGAACAATACAGATGTTCATACCTTGTTGGCTCAGTTTTTTGGCACTGGCCAGACCAAAACCGCTGGAACCGCCTAAGATAAGCGCCCAATGGTCTTTGTTAAACATATTCATTTGTTGTCCCCGACAAAAGAATTAAATAAAAGCCATGACTTAGGTTATAAGTGCATGTCGTAAATTATTGGTTAAATGCTTTTTGCGCACTTTTTAGATTAATCACCGAAGTAATATCAACACCAATGGTTTTGAAGAAGCCGCGTAACGGGCGATTCGGGCCTAATTCCAGAATCTGGCGGTCTTTTAACAGGTTCATGTTATCACGCCATTTGACGGTGCCGCTGATTTGTTTGGCCAATGATTCAATCAGTTGCTGTTTATCGGCCTGATAAAAGTCGCCGAGGTAATTGGACGCCACTTTGGGTAAATTACTGTCATTGATGTCATCAAGGTGATCGTGCAGAAAGGTATAAAATTCCTTTTCGACCGGCGCCATATAGCGAGAATGAAAAGCCGCACTGACCGTCAATGGCACAGCCCGAAAGGATTGGCCGTCGAATTGATTTGTTAAGGCTTCAATCGTTTTATCCAGGTCACCTTGGCGACCACTTAACACCACCTGTTGGGCAGAATTATCATTGGCAATATCAATGTTATGTCGATCAGCGATGGCACCGATGGCGTCCAGGTCGATATTGTCCATGATAATGGCGGCCATGGCACCTTGATCATCGGCCTGATTCATCAATTCACCGCGACGTGCGACAATTTTTAATGCGGACTCAAAAGGCAACACCTCGGCGGCTACCAGGGCCGCATATTCGCCCAATGAATGACCGGCAAAATAATCAGCATGTAACTGATGATGTGCTTTAAGTGCCTGAAACATGGCGATTTCTGCGGTCAGGATACAGGGTTGGGTGTAGTTGGTCTGGTTTAACAATTCATTGTCTTCGTGACAGATGTCATAAACATCAAAGGGCAGAATTTGATTGGCTGTAGAGAATATATCGGATGATTCTGAATAGGTTTCGATAAAATCTTTGGCCATGCCATTTTTCTGGGCACCTTGACCGGGAAATACGACCGCATTAAAACTCATGTTTTTAGTTAGTAATAAAGAGGCTTGAATTATGGGGATTTTTGCGGTGGGTTTCAAGCCATATCTTGTTATTTGGGCACATTAAAAATCAAACAAACGTATGATATATAAGGACTATTTTTTAGCTTTAATGTGCTGCCCTGGTGTTTT
>CAZWVE010000026.1:0-1950 GCA_964636925.1 uncultured Marinicella sp. | reverse complement strand
GATGGGTTTTTGTTTTGCTGAAAATTTAGTTATACTGACAGTACTTCAATCAAAATATTTGCAATGAAAAAGGCATTAATTACAATCATAATTATGGCGTTTCTAAGCGCTTGTTCTCCGGCTTATTACAACACCATGGAAAAATTTGGTGTCTATAAGCGTGATATTCTGGTGGATCGGGTGGAAGAAGCCAGAGACAGTCAGGAAGACACCAAAGAGCAATTTAATTCGGCGCTGGAACAATTTGCGTCCGTGGTCAATTACGATGGTGGTTCACTGGAAAAAATTTATAAGCGTTTGCAGTCAGAATATGATGACAGTGTCGCCGCAGCTGAAGACCTCGACGAGCGCATTGATGCCATTGAAAAAGTGGCTGACGATTTATTTGCAGAGTGGCAAGAAGAGCTTGATGATTACAGTAATGCCAAGATGAAACGTGACAGTGCCCGGCAACTGCGTGATACCCGACAAGAATATCAAAAACTAATTCGTGCCATGCGTCGTGCGCAGGCCAAAATTCCACCGGTACTGGCGGTGTTCCAGGATCAGGTTTTGTATTTAAAGCATAACCTCAATGCCCGTGCTGTTTCAGCATTGCAACAAGAATACATCAGCATCAAAACCGATGTCGCCGCTTTGGTGGCAGAAATGGAACGCTCGATCAATGAAGCCAACGCCTTTATTAGTTCGATGAGTACAGAATAAGTCAGGAGTTCAATTATGTCATTATCAGAACCTATTATATTTTTTTTAACAACACTTGTTTATTTGGGTTTTTTCTTTTTATTGCTGTGGTCTTTATACAGTGTGGTCACGTCATTACGCTCGATTGCACAATCTCAGCAACAAATGACCACCATTCAGGCAGAGATTTTAAAAGCTCTTAACAAGCAATCAAATCTCTGATCCTGATTAATGTCGTTTAAGCAGTGCAAAAAGTCAGCCCGGGATGAATACACAATTTAATCGCTTTTCTGGGTTTTATAGGTTGCCTGATACAAACCACTTTGATGTGAGCCGTTAATAATTTTACAGAACAGTTCGGCTGTTTTTTCGGTGTCGTAAAGGGCTGAATGGGCCTGATCGCTGTCCCATTCAATGCCGGCGGCTTGTACCGCACGGGCTAATACGGTTTGGCCGTAGGCGAGGGCGCCTAAAGTGACGGTATCAAAGCAGCTAAACGGATGGAAAGGATTGCGTTTAATACCGGCACGTTCGGCGGCGGCATGCACAAAGCCCAGATCAAAGTGGGCATTATGGCCCACCAAAACTGCCCGGGTACAACCGGTCTCTTTAATTTTTTTGCGCACCGGTGAAAAAATCTTCCCTAAAGCAGCTTTTTCATCCAAAGCCATGCGCAAAGGGTGGTTTAAATCAATACCGGTGACTTCCAGTGCCTTTGGGTCAATATGCGAACCTTCAAAAGGTTCAACATAGGCATTTATGGTTTCCACCGGTGTAATCATACCGTCCGCATCCATATCTAAAATCACAGCAGCGATTTCCAGCAGGGCATCGGTCTGGTTATTAAAACCACCGGTTTCGACATCGACCACCACCGGTAAAAAACTCCGAAAACGATTTTTGATTTTACTCATGGGACAGTTTGTTTGAGATAAGGCGATATTGTAACAGGCTTAACGCTAAAATATACTTTAAAAAGATTGCATATAAATAATTGCTAAAATATAATATCAGTCATTACTTAACTGAGGTTGTATTATGAACATTAATCGTTGGATTCAGCGTTTAGCCGGATTATTTGTTTTGGTCAGCTTACTGCTGGCGCACATCACCGGTGATGTTAATTTATTAAGACCCACCTGGTTATGGATTGCCGCTTTTGTTGGTTTTAACCTGTTTCAGTCGAGCTTTACCGGCTTTTGCCCCCTGGCGAAAATTTTAAAAGCCGCCGGAGTTAAAGAAAGGTAATGATGCAACGCATCGCAC
>CAZWVE010000025.1:0-9958 GCA_964636925.1 uncultured Marinicella sp. | reverse complement strand
ATCTGCACAATACACATAGGCACCGATTTTTTTATTGGAACGATAAACAGTACATTTCATAACATCATTGTTTACTGGCTTTTACGCCGGTAATTTTACACGTTTGAAACTGGGGGTTGGTATCCAATACCGTGATACTGCCATCAGCCATCGGTGCTTTAAGTTGCCGCACACCGGTGGTCAGGAAATAAGTCAGCTCAATATCACCCGCTGTTTGTAAGAAACTTTGCCAGCGATCACCCGGTTGATAACAGGTCACGGCACAGCCTTGTGCGCCACAAGCCAGGGTTTCCCGATACACATTGGGGTCGTCTGCCTGGGCTGACACAATCGTTGAACACGCCATTAATAGGTACATGAGAATATATTTCATCTTGATAGCCTTATTGAATCAATGCCATTATACGCCTGTTTATTGAATCACCGATTAAAAAAGACGACATCAAAACGTGCACTACGTCACACCCAAAAAACCACCATATACCAGGATAACACAGAAATAAACAGCCACAATATAACCGCCATCAAAATTGGTCGCCATCCGGTTTCTTTTATATCAGCCAACGACAAACTGCTACCCACCAAAAATAAAGTTAATATCAATAACCGTTTCGCCAACAGCGTCATATTTCCGGTCACCGTTTCCGGCAACCAACCGGCACTGTTAATCAGCATAGCGATGATAAATCCGCCGATAAACCAAGGCACTTTAATTGTGTTATCAGAACTTTTAAACATCACCATGGACACCAAAGCCAACGGAATAATCCATAAGGTTCGCGCCAGTATAACCGTGGTCGCGGTTTTTAATGCTTCATCGCCATAAGCCAAGGCCGCACCCACCACTGAACTGGTGTCATGAATAGCGATTGCCGACCACAACCCAAATTCATACTGGCTCAACGCCAAATAACCACCAATAATCGGAAAAATAAGTAAAGCCACGGCATTTAATAAGAACACCACGGCTATGGCCATGGTAATGTGTTTATTTTCGGCATTAATCACCGGTGCCACCGCAGCAATGGCACTGCCGCCGCAGATGGCAGTCCCGGAAGACACCAAATGACCCAAACGACGGTCCATATTAAGCACTTTAGCCAAAAGCCACCCCAACAGAACTGTGGTGACAATCGTGATGGCCGTGATACCGAGACTGTCTATACTGGTGCTTAATGCTTCACCCGCCTGAATACCAAAGCCCAGGCCAATGACGGCAATTTTTAGTAAATGTTTAACCCCGGACCGACTTTGTTCTGCAAAGGGATTGCCCAAAGTCAGTGCCAAAGCCACACCCAGCAATAAAGCCACCGCACTGTTTATCCAGCCGCTGAGACAGATAACGACCAGTAGAATAAAAATAATCTGACTTAATTTCTGCATAATTTTAAAAACCTGGACACGACAACCGACTCATGACATGAATACGGCAAGGATAACATGTGTTTTTTTATGACACAGTGATATCCCGGGTGCCCGGTAACTGATATATTAAATCACAACCCAATAAAGTGGACGGGGTATGATAACCCGGGCTTACATCGGCTTGTTTTAATACCGTTTTGATTACATACAAGGCACCGTCTGCGGTCAGCTGATAACCATTACTGACTTGCAAACGTTTTTGCATGCGTTCACCGGCCGCGTTGGTGACCTCACCCCAAACAAATGTGGTAAGTTTTTCGCGGGTTTCTTTATCCGGCCCCCGCACAGTTTTTTCAATGCGTTTTTTCAGTATGTTTTGCACCCATGACCAGGCCAGTATCGGTCGAATCCAATTCATGCGTTTCAGACGTTTGATCAACTTGGGTGAGCCCGGAATATAAACCTCGATATTCGGTATTTCTGTGGAATAGTAAGCTGTGGCAACATCACCCCAGGGAATGGTCATGGCCAGCTTTTGGCCACCACCAAAATCAATACGCCGGGTTTTATAGGCCAGCGGCACCTGCTTAACTAAACCGTCTTCTCGTATCCGTCCTCCTTCTGGCAAAGCTTCGACGGACGTTTTTGCCGTACCCGGACTAAAACCGGAACGGGAATCGAAACCCAAACTTAGATGCGTGGCATCGGGCATGGCCCGTTTTAACAGCGCTGCCATGCAATCTGTGGGAATGACATCAAAACCAATGCCCGGACATAAAATTACGTCGGCCAGCACTGCTTGCTGGTGCCGTTCGGCGGCTGCTTCGAAAACTGCAATTTCCCCGGTAATATCAAAATAATGGCACTGTATCCGCATACAAGCGTCCAAAAAAACCTCAGCGGTTTGCGAAAATGGACCGGCACAATTAAGCACCAAATTATAGGGGTTTAACAGACCGTTGTTTTCAGCCAAATCTGAAAGTGAAAAAACCACATGCGTTAAGCCCAGCTCTGCTGCCAATTCTGCCGTTTTGGTTTTATCCCGACCCGCCAACACCGGATGTAACCCTGCTTTCACCGCCTGTCTGGCAATCAGTTCACCGGTATAGCCATACGCCCCATATAATAACCACTGCTTGTCTTGTTTCATTGATTTAACCGTTTAATAAATTTAATTTTTTGGCGAAAAAAAACATTTGGCAGCCATCGTGCGATACGCCATTGATTTTTGGTTTTTTTATCACTAAACACCATAAACTGTTTTTCTCTCATGGCCACTAAAATTTGTTGCGCAACATCATCGGCATTGAAAGGAGAAGCCTGCATCCACTTTTCAATGCGTTGTTTCATTTGATCACTGCTATCTACCATGGATTCAGTTAAGGCCGTTTTAAAAAAAGCGGGACAAGCAACAGTCACATGAATCGTTGTACCCACCAATTCAGCGCGCAAAGTCTCACTCAACGCCAACACACCGGCCTTGGAAACATTGTACGAAGCCATAAAGGGTGCCAACGCCAGCGCCGCAAATGATGAGACATTAACAATCGCGGCTTCGGGACGTTGTTTTAAATAAGGTAAAAAAGAGCGGCAACCATGCACCACGCCCATCAGATTGATATTCAGCACCCGCTGCCACTGCTCAATGGAACTGGTCTCGACACCACCCTCAGAGGCAATACCGGCATTGTTTATCAGCACATCCACCTGACCAAACTGAGACAAGATCTGATGCGCGACGTCATTCATGGCCTCAGCATTTGTCACATCACAATTAAAGTAAACGGCGTGACAACCTTCTGATTGCAGTGTAGTGACCACCTGCTGACCGGCTTGCGGCTGTTTATCCAATACCGCAATATCATAATCAGGTGCCGCCGCCAGGGCCAATGCCCGACCCAAACCACTGGCAGCACCTGTAATAACCATTGTTTTTTTCATGGCGATATTTTAACAGAGACCTTTGCATTAAATGTGAATCGAGTTAAAAAGTCTCAAATTCCACCGACCGGGGTTAAGACACAAGTTTCTAACATGTTTTTCGAACAAATGTTCGATTTTTGTTATAATTTAATAATTCCCTATTCATTACAGCCATGCAAACTGAGTCCTTTTTAACCCTCAAATCACGTGCAGAGAAAATCGTTCAATCAGATATTATCAAGGCTGAACCTTTATTACTCTCGCACCGATGGCAACCGTTACAACAAGCCATTGAGACAATTCGTGACAAAGTCAAACAAGCGCACTTATGGGCACCGCATTTACCGAATGATCTTGGCGGCCAGGGCCTGAGTGTTCGTCAATTGGGTGAACTATCGGCGATTCTCGGACAATCGCCTTTAGGCCATGTTTGTTTTGGATGTCAGGCACCGGATGCCGGAAATGCTGAATTACTCCATTTATACGCCGATCAACGCATCAAAAAATCTTTTTTACAACCACTGGCCGCAGGCGATATCCGCAGTTGCTTTGCCATGACTGAGCCGGCTATGGCGGGTTCTAATCCGACCCGTCTGGCGGCTACTGCTGAATTGAAAAACGGCCACTGGCACATTAACGGCCACAAATGGTTTACCACTGGTGCCGATGGTGCTGATTTCGCCATTATTATGGCGGTTACCGAACCACAAGCCGCTAAACACAAAAAAGCCAGTATGATTATCGTCCCCACAAACAGCCATGGATATTCATTACAACGAAATATATCCATTATGGGCAGCCAAGGTTATGGCTATTTTTCACATGGCGAAGTCAAATTTACAAATGTAGTCGTCCCGGAACATAATTTATTGGGGCATCGCGGCGATGGCTTTTTAATGGCTCAACAACGTTTGGGTCCTGGCCGAATTCAGCATTGTATGCGCTGGATTGGTATTGCCCGTCGCTGTTTTAACATCATGTGCCGGTATGTCAAACAACGACACATTACTGACCACCAAACACTCGCTGACCAACCGGTCATGCAAGTAAATATTGCTGAGAGCTATGCCGCCATTGAAGCGGCTCATCATTTGGTGCAAGCCACTGCCGAACGTATTGATAAGGCGGGTTATGCGGCAGCCCGGTATGATATTTCCATGATTAAATTTCACACCGCTCAGATGTTACAAAAAGTCATGAATCATGCCATCCAGGCTCTGGGCGGCCTGGGCGTAACAGATGATACCGTATTGGCGTTTTTTTACCGCGAAGAACGCGCTGCGCGTATTTATGACGGTCCTGATGAAGTGCATCAGTTATCCTTAGCTAAACAATTATTGAGCGACCACGAATGACCCGCCACTACGATACATTTAATACCTTATTTGAAGAAGAATTTGGTGATGAGTGGCGCTTTATTTATCAACAGAATCAACAACGTCTTTCTCTCAAAAATGAACGCATCGCCATCAAAAAACTGGCCAGTATCATTCCTGCTGTCTTTGCGCTTGCCAAGGTGAAAAGTTTTCATGGCATGACAGTTCGGGATTTAAGTCTTGAAACGGGTATTAGTATGGGTGGCCTGTATAAATACTTTTCCAATAAAGAAGACCTGATTATCATGATCCACCGGGCTTTGGTGGCCATGACGGAGCATATATTGCTGCTGCAAGAACCCGACAACCCGTTTATAGCCATAGACCAATTATTGTCGCGTCATTTATACATCAGTGAACGATTAAAGAAATGGTTTTATTTTGTGTTTATGGAAACCAAACATTTAGATAAGCCGTTATTTAGCCAGTTTGTCCAATCAGAACAGCTGGTGGAGCAGGTTATCGTCAAGCACATAGTCACGGCTCGCGATAACGGCCAATGCCGATGTTCTGATCCATTTTTAACGGCAACAGTGTTTAAATCAGTCCTTCAGGAATGGTATTTAAAAAGCCACAAATACCAGAGTCAAGACATTACATTAGAACACTATAAAAATCATGTAATGCAATTAAGACAGCAGTTATTACCAGAGCTTAGTCCATGACAGACAAGCCACTGAATCAATTATTAAAAACGCTTAGGGCGCGTTTACACTGTTCTGACAGTGCTTTTTTAGTACCATTAACAGGCGGTGTCTCGAACCTGACGTATCGTTTGGTTGACGACGATAAACAATGGATTGTGCGTACCTCACCAGCAGGCACAAAAGCCCGGGGGGCCCATGATATGGTACGTGAATTTAAATTGCTTGAGGCGCTCTCCGATCATTATAACTTAAGCCCTAAGGTTCATTTTCTAATCGATGATACCCATGTGTTTCCACGTCCGGTGTATGTTATGGAAGCCATTAAAGGTATCGAAATACATAAGGATTTACCTGATCAATACTCAGAAAAAGATCATCCACAACTCTGTCACGCACTTATCAGCGCACAGTTTCAATTACACCAAGTCCCTTTAAATCAAGCCTTGCAAGAATTTAATAAGGGTCATGGTTATATCGACAGGCAAGTTGTCGGCTGGATACAACGCTATCATAACGTTCAGGCCAACCATAATTTAGCCGATCCCGTGATTGCCTGGCTACAAAAAAACAGCCCCAAAGACCAACGGGATTACTGTTTAATCCATAATGATTTTAAATTTGACAATATGATTTTTGATGCCTGTCATAACACCAAAGTGAAAGGTGTTCTGGACTGGGAAATGGCCACAGTGGGTGATCCATTCATGGATCTGGGTTGTTCACTGGCCTATTGGATTGAAGCCGATGATCCTGCCGGTTTGCAGGCTATCCGCACCCAACCAACGACAGCCAGTCGTATGCTCACTCGAGATGATTATGTTCAACATTACTGTCATTTAAGCGGCTTGTCATTGGACAATTACGATTTCTATTATGTCTATGGATTATTTCGCCTCACGGTTATTGTGCAACAAATTTATTACCGCTATGAACAAGGCCAGACTAATGATAAGCGGTTTAAACCGTTTGGCCAAATCCGAGATATTCTGATTCAACACAGTCAACAACACATAGGTGATAAACATGTATGATTTTAACAACAAGATTGTCGTCATAACCGGTGCCAGCCGGGGTATCGGTGCAGCCGTGGCCCATCAGTTTGCCGATGCCGGTGCCACCGTGGTGGTCAGTTCACGCAAACAAGACAGCATTGATGCGGTGGCTGATACTATTCAAGCAGGTGGTGGTAAAGCCCATGCCATAGCCTGCCATAATGGTGACAAAGATTCACGTGAACAGTTAATCGAACAGGTCATCGCGACATGCGGACGGCTTGATGTCCTGATTAACAATGCCGCTGCCAACCCCTATTTCGGTCCGGTACTCGATACGGATTATGCGGCCATGAAAAAAACCATTGAAGTGAACATTGAAGGCTACTTTCATCTCAGCCAATTGGCCGGTCAACAAATGAAAAAGCAAGGCGGTGGAGTCATTATTAACACCGCTTCAGTCAATGGTGCCGACCCGGCCGCCATGCAGGGCATTTACTCTGTGACAAAAACTGCCATCATGTCAATGACCCGCAGTTTTGCCAAAGAATGTGCGGCCCATGGTATCCGTGTGAATGCCGTATTACCCGGTTTAACCGATACCAAATTTGCTTCGGCATTAACCCAAAACGAAGCCATGCTAAAAATGATCTTGCCACAAATACCCATGCGCCGCATGGCGCAACCCGACGAAATCGCGCCGGCCTATTTATTCTTAGCCAGCGATCAGGCTGCTTATATTACCGGCGTTAACTTACCGGTGGACGGTGGCTTTTTGGCTTAATCGTTTTTAATTAAGAGAATGAAGCGCTTTTGTTGAGAAAAGCGTAGGTTGGGTTTCGCGGTGCTCAGTCCAGCACCCCTTAAAAATATCCAGTCACATAGCAACCCAAACTTATCAAAGTATTTACAATCTCATGGGTTCCCAGATGAGTGCTGGGCCATAGTCACCACCCAAATTCCGCGCAACTGATTAACGTCAAAACCAGTGGCTTTATCATCGGGGTAACGTTCTTGTATAGCTTGTAAGGTCGCCGGCGCAATATCTGTTTGCGGCGAACCGTGGCATTGTAAACAGCCTGGTTGGCTGATGATGGGATAATAAGCCACCACCTGCTCACTCACTTCACTGAGTTTTCCGGTGGGTGTTTGTCCGGCTGCCAATTGGGCTTTGGCCTGTTTTATATAAGCCAACTGGTCTGCATTCGGGACATTATCCGGATTACGGTTTTTATCTGAAACCCGTCTTAAATCCAGCAAATCACCGGCCACCACAGATTTTGTTAAGGGAATGGCTTGCTCATGGCAGAAATGTAGCGCACCCACAGGTCCGCTTTCTTGCATGGCTTTTTTAAGGTTTCCACCTAATTTCTTTTGGGCCGTCTGGGCGAACTGTTGCCCCAGCTTTAAATAATCAATGGCGGCTGTTTCACTGACAAGCTCTGTGGGTTTCTCCGTTGTTTGTGGCTGACAGGCCATTAAAGCCAGTATTGTTGCGATAATTATGATCTGTTTCATGCTGTTCTCATAGTTTGTTGATGGGGATTTTAATAAATTGCGTGCCCTGATTGGACACTGCACCAAAACTACCCAAACGCATATTGGTTTGAATGGACGGCAGTATTAATCGTGGTACCGCTAACCTGGCATCTCGTTGCTGACGTTTTTCGGCATACTCGGCCAAAGTGGTTCCTGCGGGCAGCATTTTATTGTGCATTTTTTGTTCTGCCACAGTAAAACACTTGCGCGGCATCTGACCTTCATCAGGGTAATCATGACATAAGTACATCACCGTTTCGTCGGGCAAGGCATAGAGTTTTTGAATAGACTGGTACATCTGCTCAGCGCTGCCACCGGGAAAATCAACCCGCGCCGTGCCGCCATCCGGTGCAAATAAGGTATCACCGACAAAAATAGCCGAGCCAATATAATAACTGGCACAGGCGGGGGTGTGACCGGGTGTATGCATAACACGGCCAGTCAAATCGCCGATTTGAAAGGAATCCCCATCTTCAAATAATCGATCAAATTGAGAACCGTCCATGGCGGTATCATGCACTGTTTCAAACACCGGCACCCAATGCTTTAACACCTTGACTATGCCTGAACCGATACCGGTTTTGCCGCCTAATTGTTGCTTTAAATAATGGCTGGCACTGATATGATCAGCATGAATATGGGTTTCTAACAAATAATCGACCGTTAACTGTTGGTTTTGTATGTAGTTAATGACCTGTTCAACAGATTCGGTGCTGTAACGTGCGGCATCCTGGTCATAATCCAAAACAGGATCAATGACGGCGCATTTTCGTGTATTTTTATCCACCACCACGTGGGTCCAGGTGGCTGTGTCTTGATGATAAAACGATTCAATATGCATGAGCATCAAAAGTCTTTATATAAGCATTTAATTATATTATACTTCTGATATTTTATCAAGTAAAAGTGATGTGCTTCTGGGCTTGTTTGATTTTTATCAAATAATCACAGGGTAATAACTCACCACTGACCTGAGCCAACTGCTGAATATGCTGCGGTGAGGTGCTACCCACTAAAGCAGAAGAGAAGCCTTTAAAATTTAAGACATAAGCCAGCGCCAATTGGGTGGCGCTCAGTTGTGTATGATTATTAAGAAAATCGAAATAATGGGCATCACGTAATTGTGATCGGTTATTTTTATAGGCGCGCAGTCGATACCAGAGACTTTTTAAACCTTGTACCCGTCGCCATTGCCGACTGTACAAAGCACCTCCCAGGGCACCGGCAATAATCACATCTATTCCCTGATTTTGAGATGCATGAATGGTTTCAAGTTGATGCGGTTTAAAAACATTAAAATCCGTCATCAAAACATCAAACTGAGCACTTTGTAAGGTTAATTGAATAATATGCGGGTTAAAGGTATTGACACCGACTAAGCCAACTTTACCGGCTTGTTTCAGATCGTTAAGCGCTTCATAGGTTTCATCATTAAAGTCTTCCACATTTGGGCCATGCAGAAAAAGCACAGAAAGTTGTTCGACGCCTAAACGTTGTAGGCTGCGCTCACAGGATTGACGTATGCTCTGTGTTGTAAAATCTTTATGTAATCGACCCCAGCGCCCCACTTCAGTGCCGACTTTACTACTGATAACAAGTGCGTTCTTATCAGGTGCTTGTTTAAGAATACGGCCTAAACGTTGCTCGGCATGACCGCCTGAATAGCTGGCACCGGTGTCAATATAATTAATGCCCTGCTCCAGCGCGGTCTGCACCACACGGCTTGCCTGTTGTTCTGAAAAATGTTTTTTTCCCCAATAACTGGCGCAGCCCAAGCCCACTTCTGAGACCTGATATTGTGCCAGCTGTCGCAAGTTCATCAAGCTATGGTGTCATCCTAATCTAGCTAAAATCATCATTGGTTTTGATCAGAACGACGTAAATAATTGAGTAAGTCTATGCGGGTAATCAAACCTAAAAATTCATTATCATGCTTTATAATGGCGACCCGTCCGGCTTCAAATACCGGCAATAAGTCTTTAATATCAGACTTGACATCTAAAAATTCAAGCTGGTCAGTCATGGCAGATGAGACACTGTTATGAAACGCCTCAGCGTTATCAAATACCGTCAACAGCACATCAGATTCATCAATAATACCGACAATTTCATTGTC
>CAZWVE010000024.1:0-10002 GCA_964636925.1 uncultured Marinicella sp. | reverse complement strand
GTGTAAAAGTTCGCGATACCGAACACTTTGATTTCGATTTGCGCCGTTATAAACGGGCTTGTGAAAAAGCCGGCGTACTGGCTGAATCACGTAAACGTCAGTATTACGAAAAACCAACCCAGGAACGAAAGCGCAAAAAAGCGGCCGCTGTTAAACGACGTCAACGTCGCGTGGCCAAAGAAGGTATTCCACGCAGAATGTATTAACGCCTACCCATGTCATTAAAACAACGCATCAACGAAGATATGAAAGACGCCATGCGGGCAAAAGACAAGCCGCTGGTCGGCACATTGCGTCTTTTAAATGCTGAAATCAAACAGCTTGAAGTTGATACCAGAAGCGAACTTAATGACGCGGACATCGTTAAAATTATTGGTAAGATGATTAAACAGCGCAAGGATGCCGCTGAACAATATGACCAGGCAGAACGCCCGGAATTGGCCGCTATTGAGCGGTCTGAATCACAGGTTTTACAACAGTACTTACCAGAACAACTCAGCACCGATGAGATTCAATCTCTGGTCGACAAAGCCATCACACAAAGCAATGCGCAAGGTATGCAGGACATGGGCCGTGTTATGGGTATGCTGCAAACTGAAATAGCCGGTCGCGCGGACATGGGTGAAGTCAGCGCCATTGTCAAATCTCGCTTGTCTTAATTGCACATTATTGTACAATCACGTCATCGATTAATTTAAGTCGTGACTGACTTGTTGTGATTTGTGGCCGCTTCCATTCCTAATGATTTTATTGACGATTTATTAAACCGCATCGATATTTATGATGTGGTGGCGCCCCGTGTCACGCTGAAAAAAGCCGGCAAAGACTATTCAGGCTTATGCCCTTTTCATAACGAAAACACCCCGTCTTTCACAGTCAGTCAACAAAAACAATTTTTTCACTGCTTTGGCTGTGGCAAAAGTGGCAGTGCCATCGGATTTTTGATGGAGTTTGAAGGCCTGGATTTTGTCGATGCTGTTAAGGATTTGGCGCAGCAAGCCGGTGTTGAAGTACCATTGAAACAGGTTAACAAGCAGCGACAACATGAGCGCAATAACCTCTATGCCGTAACTGAAAAAGTCACCCGTATTTATCAACAGCAACTGAAAAACAACCCCGCAATTATCGACTACCTCAAAAATCGCGGCATCGACGGCAAAACCTGTCAAACATTTCAGATCGGCTACGCTGAAGATAGCTGGGATGGAATTAGCAAACGCTTCCCCCATGAACAACACAAGCTGCTTGACCGGTGCGGCTTACTGTCACACAGCAAGCATAAAAGTTACGACAAGTTCCGCAATCGACTGATGTTCCCCATTCATGATCGCCGTGGTCGTGTCATTGCCTTTGGCGGTCGTGCGGTTGATGACGATCAACAACCCAAATACCTCAATTCACCGGAAACTGAGTTATTTCATAAGGGTCAGGAATTGTATGGTTACCATTTGGCCAGAAAACACAGTTCAGAGGACCATGTGATTGTGGTTGAAGGTTATATGGACGTGGTGGCTTTACATCAGCATGGCATTAAAAATGCCGTCGCCACCCTGGGTACCGCGACCTCCGGTGAACACATCGCTTTACTGTTTAAAACATGGACTAAAGTCGTGTTCTGCTTTGATGGTGATAAAGCCGGTCAAAAAGCCGCTGAAAAAGCACTGATAACGGCGCTGCCCATGTATTTAGATGATAAAATTATCGAGTTTTTGTTTTTACCTGAAGCCCACGACCCTGATTCTTACGTAAACGAAATGGGTCGGGATGATTTTATTGCGCAATTACAGGCAGCCAAACCTTTGTCACAATTTTTATTAGACACCATGAGTCGCGACATCCGGTTACATACTCTGGATGGAAAAGCCCAGTTATATGAACGCGCCAAAAACTACCTCAAGCAGTTACCCCGGGGTGCGTTTCGACAAATCATGCATGATAAAGTATCCCAAATCACCGGCATCAGTGCACATAGTCGCATCCATAGTCGCCGACAACGTCCATCAACCGGGACACAGCTCAACCCCATGCGACGACTTCTGGCACTGATTCTTAATAAACCGGATTTGTGTGAGCACATACCGAACGATTTGGAATTTGAGCGATTACCCTTCAAAGGGGCAGAAATTATTAACAAAGTGATTGAAATTCAAGCCGATTACCCCCAAATTAATTCCGCAGCGCTATTAGAGCACTTCAGGGACAGTAATTATATCAGCAATCTTAATCGACTGATGATTGTCTATGGTCACATGGACAATCAAGAATTGACATCTGAGATGGCAGATTTAATCGCCCATCTTGACCAATTGACGACCACGGAAAAAATTAACCAGCTCCGTGAAAAGCAATTGCAAGATGGCTTAACAGATCAGGAAAAACAACAGTTAGTAGCCCTGTTAACCAAAAAAATTAAGTGAGACACGACATACCATGGCATCAGAAAAACAAACCACACAAATAAAAGTCTTATTGGCAAAAGGTAAAGAACAAGGTTATTTAACCTACGCCGAGGTCAATGATCACCTACCCGATGACATTATTGAGACCGATTCAGTTGAAGACATTATTCAGCTGATAAACGACATGGGTATCCAGGTACTGGAAGAAGCACCCGAAGACGACAGCATCATTCTCAATGATTCAACCGCTAAGGAAGATGACGACACCGCCACTGAAGAAGCCGTGGCCGTGTTATCTGCAGTCGATCCCAGCATCGGTCGCACCACCGATCCGGTTCGTATGTACATGCGCGAAATGGGCCTGGTGGAACTGTTGGAACGCAAAGATGAGATTGCCATAGCCAAGCGTATCGAACATTGTGATCACTTAATTATGGAATCAACGTTTTTATTTCCAAAAACGATTAAAACCATCCTGGAATATTACCAGGACGTCCTTGATGGCGAACTGAAAGAAGAACTTTTCATCACCGACATCTACGATCCCCACACAGAAGCGGTCATTCCCAAAGTAAAAAAACCCACCGATCCCGTGGATGAAGATGAAGAGGATGAGGAAGAAGAGGTTGAACAAGGCCTTGATTTTGAGGAAGTTACGAAACGCATTAAGGCTGTTGAGAAGCTGTATAAAAAATTCCAGGATTCCGTTGAGAAAAACGGTATTGGGGATGTAAAACAGAAAAACTACATGAAACAAATCTCCGAGATTTTGGTTGAATTTAAGTTCCATCCCAAAACCATGGAAGATATCCTCAATGACATTCAATGGGTACAATTTGGTCACTATCTCGAGGAAACCGATCATTATGAACCCGGTATTCGCGATTACGAACGAAAAATACACGATATTGCCATCGACCAATGCAAAATGACGCGCAAGGATTTTATCCGTTCTTTTATGAACAAAGAAACGGATTTGGGTTGGGTCGATGAACAAATTGCCAAAGGCGGCGACAGTGCATCCTTATTGGAAATGTTCAAAGAGGACATCATTGGCTATCAACAAAAACTGCAGTTAATTGAACAACAAAACAGCCTCACCATTCCTGAAATCAAGAAAATTAATCGTCGCATTACGGTTAATGAAGCCAAATCACGGCGCGCGAAAAAAGAAATGATTGAAGCCAACCTGCGGTTAGTGATTTCAATTGCCAAAAAATACACCAACCGTGGCTTACAGTTTCTGGATTTAATTCAGGAAGGCAATATCGGCCTGATGAAAGCGGTGGAAAAATTTGAATACCGGCGTGGTTATAAGTTCTCAACCTATGCCACCTGGTGGATTCGTCAGGCCATCACCCGCTCGATTGCGGATCAGGCCAGAACCATCCGAATTCCGGTGCATATGATTGAAACCATCAACAAACTCAATCGTGTTTCACGACAGCTATTACAAGAGAAAGGTCGGGAAGCCACCCCGGAAGAAATCGCCGAAGTGATGGAAATGCCCGTTAATAAGGTCCGCAAAGTGATTAAAATCGCCAAACAACCGATTTCCATGGAAACCCCCATCGGTGACGATGAAGATTCAAGCTTGGGTGATTTTATCGAAGATGGTAATATCCTGTCGCCGTTGGATTCCACCACGGCTAACGGCTTAACCAACACGGTAACCAACTTATTAAGTGGTTTAACGCCTCGTGAAGCCAAAGTATTGCGCATGCGATTTGGTATTGATATGAACACCGACCACACCCTTGAGGAAGTGGGTAAACAATTCGATGTCACCCGTGAACGCATCCGACAAATTGAAGCCAAGGCATTGCGTAAATTACGTCATCCAAGTCGTTCGGAATTGCTGCGTAGTTTTATGGATTTAAAATAAATCAAGTCTATATATTAGCAACAAAAAAGCCCGATTAGTGAATCGGGCTTTTTTGTGTCGTTGCCATTCACCAACCATATTTATGGTGTGGTGTTAATGTCCGCTTTGGCTTCCAGCAATTGCTTAAAACGGTTGATTTTACGTTCTTGTAAACTCCGCTTGATTCCGGCTTTGGCCTCTTCAAAATCCGGTGGTGCGACGGTACGTTTGTCTTGTAAATAAACCACATGGGCACCAAACTCTGAAATCACCGGTTGTTGATAATAATTGCCCGGTTGTAATTGTTGCAATGGCCGTGAAAACGCGTCAGGGACTTGCTTAATATTAACCCAACCAATATCACCGACATTGGCCAGGTGGCCGTGGCTTTGCAAATATACCTGTTCCAAGGTTTCATAGCTTGTGCCTGAACGTAGTTCATCCAATGCTGTCAGCGCCTCCACTTCATCTTTATAAAGTAAGTGCCGAACATGATATTGCAGGTCTTTGACCTCGTTGATAACACGCTGGTATTCAGTTTTCATTTCGGCTTCGGTGACCGGGTTTTCAGACAGGTAGTGTTGCACAACCTGTTGAGCCAGTGCCTGATGTTTTAACTGCTGAAAACTG
Source organism: uncultured Marinicella sp. (assembly GCA_964636925.1). Classification (GTDB taxonomy): domain Bacteria; phylum Pseudomonadota; class Gammaproteobacteria; order Xanthomonadales; family Marinicellaceae; genus Marinicella. The sequence continues at coordinate 5,109 of CAZWVE010000024.1, read as the reverse complement.
ATGGCTTGTTCCAGAGACAACGCAATATCCTCTTTATCGGCATAATTAACCAATAGTTGCTGTTCCGTCAATGCCTTAATTGCCTGACTAATTTGATCTTCATCGGGCTTTTTCACACCTTTGTTTAGCCAATAAACACGCACCATTTGCTCACTAATTGGCTGACCGTCAATGGTTAACAGGGCCCGTGAATTATCAACCACCTTGCTATCCGCATCATCTGGTTGCTGACAAGCACTTATCAACATAGTAAAGCATAGTAATATAAGTATTCTCATTTGTTTTCCTCCGGTGTTAGAGCGTCAACCTCTAAGGCATGAATACGGCCGTTATGCCATAATTCCTGCACTTGTTTATGCACCAATCGGTGGCGTTTAAGGCGGTTCATTCCGGCAAAATCGGATGCCACCACTGACACCGCAAAATGTCCACCACCGGATTTCGCGCCTTCATGGCCGACATGTAAATGGCTGTTATCCGTGACCGAAACGGATTCGGCACCCCATTCGCGTAGCGCGCGCTCAATCATCTGACTTGTTTGCTGATGTTTGTTCATTGTGACGTAAAGACCGAATCACCACGGCAGTTATGCAAAGGCACACATTATAACGTACAATGTGCGTTTTTAACTGTTTACTCAGCGATTCGATTTATTATGAGCCAAGCCATTATTTATCACAATCCACGTTGTTCTAAATCGAGAGCCACACTGGCTTTATTGGAAAGTCGTCATGTGGACACGCAAATCATTAAATATTTAGACACACCACCGTCACCACAGACCTTAAAAAAAATCACTGAAATGCTTAATGTTTCGCCGCGCGATATTCTGCGGACCGGTGAAAAAGAATATAAAGAATTTGGTATGGACAATCCGGATTTAGCCGATGAGCAGTTGTTGCAACTGATGTCTGCCAACCCGAAAGTGATTGAACGGCCCATCGTTATTTACAATGACCGGGCAGTGATTGGCAGACCACCTGAGAATGTTCTGGAATTAATCGCATGACCGAGAGCACAACCATACTCATTCTGTACTACTCAAAACATGGCAACACCCAAAAAATGGCGCGATTAATCGCCCGTGGCGTGCAACAAGTGGATGGTTGTGAAGCGGTGATCAGAACGGTTCCGGTAGATGGTGTGGATGAAGCCGATGCCGCCGACCCACTGATTAATGAACAAGAACTGGCCGATTGTGATGGTTTGTTACTTGGCAGCCCGAGTCATTTTGGTAATATGGCGGCACCTTTGAAAGCCTTTATCGACAGTACCTCACAAATCTGGCTGAATGGTCAGTTAGAAGGTAAACCGGCCGGCGTGTTTGTTAATTCCTCATCGATTCATGGTGGTCAGGAGACCACCTTAATCAATATGATGATTCCATTATTGCATCACGGCATGGTGTTGGCCGGCTTACCGTACAGTGAAAAAGCTTTATTATTTACTGAAACCGGCGGCTCTCCCTATGGCGCCACCCATTGGGCACAAACCGGCAGTCAACGCGGCCTGGATAATAACGAAAAACAGTTGTGTTTAGCGCAGGGCCAACGCATTGCGAAATTGGCCAAAGCCTTAAAAAACGTTTAAAACCAGAGCCCGACCCGGGCACTGCCCAGTAAATGTTCAGGCATGGACTGATAGAATAACAAAGCCAGCAACGCATGGGACACGGCATTGGCATAAATGTTTCGATAACGTAACCAGGCATAACTCCACAACAGGCCGCCAATAAAGGTGGCCACCATCAGCATCTGATTAGGAAAATGCAGTAAAGCAAACAACACACCGCAGAGTAAAACCACGGCGCCTTTCGACCAGCTGGCCTGATGATGCAAATAATCACTGACCCAGGGACCTAAAATGACTTGTTGGGCCAAAGCCCACACCAAATACATAGGTAAATCCCCTATAAATCCCCAACTGCCATCACTGACAAAAGCCATCACCCCCGACGTCACCAGGGTAATCACCCAAATCGGTGTGGCGACTTGCCGCGGTCTGAACCAACGCTTGACCAATAACACCGATGGCAGCATCAAGACCACAATCGCTAACCAGGGCATAGCTTCCAAGGCTTTAAACAGGGGGCTTGTTTGCATTAACACGACCATTACCAGTACCAAAACTATGAGCGTGTTACCTTGATAAAATGCACCAGTTTTTACGCCGACAGATCGTTGGCAAATCTGCGCCGCCACCATCAGACAAAGCACACCGATGGCAAACAAAAACCATGGCGCGATGGCCAGATGAGGTTGCATCACCGGTGGTGACGCCAAAACCAATCCCTGTCTTAAGCGTTGATCTTGCCACTGGTGTCGTAATTGGTTGCTCAACACCGCCGTCAGTGGCATTGCCGGGGCCGGATGTTGTAGGGCGACAGATTGTGGTATCGTAATTTGACTTAAAAAAACATCACCGACCTGCCCTTGTGGTTGAAAAAATCGCCACACCAGGGTGTTTAGTGCCGGCAATTGATGCCAGGAAACAGTCTCACTTTTTGAACCTTGTTTGGCAGTCCAGGACAGTTGACCTAAATTAATCCGGTTTAATCCATGGTGGACACTGATTGGTTCAGAATAATAAAAAACCCCCAAATCAACTTGTGAAAACTCCAACATCAATTGGCTGTCTTCAGCGCCATCTCCGCGCCATTTAAAAGTGAGCATATGATATAAATCCGGAACCATAAAACGGTCATTAAATGCCAGGGAAATTTCAGCTGTTTGTGTTTTAATATGTAGACCTTGAGGTTGCATAACCCAGCCGGAACCAAAACCGGCCACCACATCAGATGTCGACTTTAATGACCAGTTTAAATCATGACTGCCCCGTTGAAGCTCATGAATAAGCGACTGTTGCTGTTGATTAATCCGCGCAACATAAAAATCATGCGCTGACAGCCACAGCACAAACAATGCCACTGACATCAATATCAAGCTAAAAAAACGATGACGCTTATCCATTAAAGGACGTCCCGGCAAGATTACGCATTAATCCATGTTGTTTATGGCAAGGCAACACCCAACTCCCGTAAAAAAGCACACAATTGTATCAAAGGCAGCCCCATCAAAGCAGACGGATCATCACTTTTTACCGACCTCATTAAACTCAAACCCAACTGCTCCATTTTAAAACCACCGGCACAATTAAACGCCTGCTCTTTATCCACATAACGAATGATTTCGGACCGATTTAACGGACGAAACTGTACCTGCGTTTTGTTGATGTGTTGATACTGTTCACCACGAACCCCGAACACACAAATTGCGGTGTAAAAAAACAATATTTGACCTGAAAAATCCGTTAATTGCTGAATGTTCTTATCGCGGTTACCGGGTTTGTGAAAAACCCGATTATTGCAGGCACAGACCTGGTCAGAACCAATCACGATGGCTGCTTTATTCGCGTCTTTTATCTTTTTTGCTTTAGCGCAGGCCAACCGCAAGGCCCGATCCTGGGGGCTTTCATCGGGTTGTAAGGTTTCATCCACCGCAGCAGTCTGTTGCTGAAAGGCTATATTAAGCTGTTGCATTTGTTGCCGCCGGTGAACTGAAGCAGAGGCTAAAATTATTGCAGCCATGTTTTTATTTGTTTTGTTGCAGTTTATCGATAAATTGCTGTAAACCCGGCTGTGTTATGCCCTGTTGTTGCATGATTTCCTGTACCGCTTTGATATGTTTATCGGCCTCTTTAACATGTTGGTATTGCTGTAGAGATTGTGCATACTTAAGTCGCTGATTTAGGGTTCTTATGGTTGAGTCACCCAAAATTTGTTGCGCCTCCTGCCAGCTTTTTTTCTTATATAACAAGGCATTATCACTGTCCTCACGGGCCGCATATAAATCCGCCAGCGTATTGTAAGCGGTGATAATACTTTCATTGTCTTCAGCCAGGGCAGCGTTTGGCTGATTAATTATAGCGTCAATCAAGGCTATGGCATCGGCTAAGCGATTTTGTTTTTGATATATCTTCGCCAGCGTAAAATAACTGCCTAAAGTTAAGGGGTGCTGTTCACCAAGGTGTTCCCTGGCCGCTTTTAAGACCGCTTCAGCCAGTGGCGTTGCTTGTTCAAAATCCCCGACATCGCCATATAAACGGGCCAGGATAGTCTGTGAGTAAATGGTTGATTTATGACTGGGGCCTAATTGTTGTCGTTGGCTTTCAATCACCGGCTCAATAAGATCAATGGCCCGTTGGAACTCTTGGTTCATATTTAGTAAGGCCGTTAGATTGGTTTTCACTTCCCAGGTATCGGGGTGGTTTTCACCGACACTGTCAGCATAGATACCGGCTGCCCGGGAAATATGGTTAATGGCCTTATTGATGTCTCCGCGGACATACGCCAAAATACCCAGAGTATTCACCACCCGGGCGGTAATGGCACTATTTAAACCGTGCAATTTGAGTGCCAACGAATAGGCTTTTTCTGCATATTCGTTGGCCTTATCCATATCACCGGTGGCACGATAAGTGCCAGCAGTGGCCACATAAGTATCAATTAATAACGGATGCCGTTCACCAAATACGGATTCAATTTGACTGGTTAGTTCAGCGCTAATGGCCAATGCCCGCTCAAACTCACCGACGTCATTATAGAGATCCAATAATTCATTTTTTATCGCCAAAATCCGTGGATGTGTGGGTGGCAAAGCCTGTCTGCCAACAATCAAATTCTGTTCTAAAAAATCAATCGCTTGTTTTGATTTCGAATCTTTAAAGAGTAAGTCAGCCACCCTTTGTGCGGCGACCAATTGCTGTTGAATTAAATTTTCACGCTGATAATAATCATGGGCCTGGTGCGCCAGTGATAAGGCTTGTTCCTGATCATCTGTTAACTCGGCAATACCCGATTGAATTAACCACCATTCAGCCGGACGCACTGTCAGTGTCGCCTTTGAGCCAATTTGTTGAGCCCGACCTAACCATTTTTTAGCAGCTTCGGCATCATGGTTTATAACAGCCACTTGCGCTAAACCCAACAACGCCCGATGATTGTCGGGGGTGAGCCGATAAACCTGTTGCCATAAGTCGTCAGCCCGTTCAAAAAGACCCAGTTGAAAATAAGCCTGGGCAATGGCTTCGATTAATTCACTTTTATCAGCC
>CAZWVE010000023.1:0-10056 GCA_964636925.1 uncultured Marinicella sp. | reverse complement strand
TGGACCTTGCTGTTTTATTTGTGGGTATTCGTTATTGGCTTTCCGGTGGGACCGGGAGCGGCCACTTATTACACGCCTTAAGTTAATATGATGGGGCTTATCTGCAGGTAATAATCCCGAATCAGCGTTATCAGTTGATCGCTTTTATGCGGCAATTATCGTATGATTTATAGCCACCAGAAGAATGGATTAATCACAATCCGATGAGTAAGGCAAACGTACTATCATGACTGCACAATTGTTACATATATCGGGTTTAGTATTGGGTGGCCTGGGCTTATTCCTACTGGCTGTCGGCATGATGACCGATGGCTTGCGACTGGCCGCGGGTGCCTCGTTGCGCCATATATTAGCCACCTGGACCAATTCCACCTGGCGCGGTCTGTCTGCAGGTATTTTAATGACCGCCATTGTGCAATCATCCAGTGCCGTGATTGTTGCCACCATCGGTTTTGTGAATGCCGGTTTATTGTCTATGCGCCAAACCCTGGGAATCATATATGGTGCCAATATCGGTACCTCGATGACCGGCTGGCTGGTGGCCGTGGTTGGTTTTAAATTTAATATCCAGGCGGTAGCGTTACCGATGATTGGCATTGGTATGCTGATTCGTTTGTTTAGAAAATCAGAAGGCAGATTGTCATCTTTGGCACTGGCTCTGGTGGGCTTTGGGTTATTCTTTGTCGGTATCGATACCTTGAAAAGTGCCTTTGAGGGCATCGTCAGTGGTTTTGATGTCAGCTCAATTGAAGTGGAAGGTCTGACCGCCATGGCCGTGTTCTTTTTAGTGGGCGTTGTCATGACTTTATTAACCCAGTCATCCAGTGCCGCCATTGCTTTAACCATTACCGCCGCTGCTTCCGGAATGCTGACACTGTATGCGGCCACCGCGATGGTTATTGGTGCCATTGTCGGTACCTCGTCGACATCTTTGTTGACAACCATCGGTGCCACCGCCAATGCCAAACGGGTGGCCTGGGCTCAGGTAATTTTAAACACCACCACAGCCTGTGTGGCTTTTCTTATTTTACCGTTGCTGGTTTTTCTGCTAAAAAAATTAAGCCATCATTTTAATTTGGATTTATCCGTGGGCATTCAACTGGCCTTATTTCACACCACGTTTAATATTTTTGGGGTGCTGTGCTTTTTACCTTTTAATAACAAGCTGGCAGGTTTTCTGGAAAACCGCTTTAAATCTCTTGAGGCGCATCCTACGCAACCCAAATACCTCGATAGCGCCATTGCACTGTCACCCACCCTGGCCATTGATGCGTTAATTCTGGAACTCAAAGACAATGTTGATCGTATCCGGACATTGCCACAGGTTGAATTTACTGAAACTTCTCAACCACCCACCATTATGGCTGAAGAACTCAGAATTATCAGGGACTTATCAAAACAAATTTCTGAATTTATTGTGGTTGTTGAGCAACACGCCTTATCAGAAAACACGTCAAAACAACTGGTGTTGTTATTGCGCATTGATGAGTATTTACTGACTTGCGCACAAGCCATTAATACCATTTATCACCAATATCAACGCTTAGATGACACTGAATTAGGCAATTTCAAGTTGGCTATTAACTTATATAAAGACAGTGTTTTATTGAACACGGACTTATTATCCGATTTTGATCTCGACCAGCTTCAAGTTCAGGTAAAAGCTAATCATGACGAGGTTAAAAGCAAACTTCTTAATCTCGGCTCTCGCGGCAAAATATCATTTACCACCATGACGGCAGTTTTAGATATTCTGCGCGAACAACTTTACATGATTCAACAGTGGTTAAAAGCCATTTACCTGTTAAATCACGTCGATTCCCATAACCAACAAGCTAAATTGCTGGATAATTCTGATAACGTCGATAATACCTAATCATCTCGTTAAGACATTAGCCCGAATATTTTATTCCTCATAAGGTTGATCAAAGGCTATACACCATCGCTTGTAAGGATCATCAAATTTAACCCGCTTGGCACTGAAATTATCCGGTTTATAGGGCCAATAATTTTTGGCGTGATTTTTTAGCCAATCAACGCGCTGGGTATATTCCTCGTGCTGCGGGTTTTTAAGAATATCCAATAAATACTGATAACCATATACACCACCACAATCTTCCGGTGGACAGGCACGTTCGCCGGCGACACACAGGGGAAAGTCGGCTTGCGCATCGGCTAAATACATACCCATCAATCTCACCTCATGTAACCAGCCATCTCCAAAATCATAGGCATAACCTATGGCATTGCCAAGCGTCGTAAAATACTTCTTAATGGGCACTGTCCAGCCGGCCACTACCTGATCATCAAATTCTTCGTCCGGAATACCAATTCGCTTACCTTGTGTCGGACCTTTTTTGGCAGGTTGAAATTCATGAAGGTGATAGTCGAGCCAACCCATGGCATCTTGAATGGCCACATGCAGTTCCCAAAAGTTATAATCAGCAGGGACATCTATTTCTCGCCACACCGCCGGCTCAGTATCTAATAAAATGATACGGAATCTATAAACCTTCTGAAATACATAATTCATTTGACACCTTCAAACAGTTTAGCTACCAATTATAATGGCACACCGATTAATTCTATCGGTGCATTTCACCTTCTCGCTCAGGTTGATAGAGCACTTCTTCAATTTTCACTTTAAGCAATCCGCCGCCAGGTTTTGACCATTCAATGGTGTCGCCTTCTTTTAGACCCAGTAAGGCACTGCCCACAGGCGCTAAAATAGAAATGGTTTCGCCACTGTCTTTCATGTCTTTTGGATAAACCAAAGTTAAACAAAAAGTTTCATTATTGGATAACACCTTAAACTTAACTTTTGAATTCATGGTCACCACATCCGCTGGAATATCCTTAGACTCGACAATATCGGCACGGCTGATTTCGGCGTCCAAAGCATCGGCGATGGGTGTGTTATCGCCGGTCACAGCATCTAATAAATCTTCCAGGCGTTTGGCGTCTGTTTTGGTAATAATAATGTTGGGTAATTTACTCACGATAGTCCTCGTTTATTGTATTAATGATTTTTTGCTGCAAATAAAGCAACTATTGGCTAACAAAGCCTTTATGTTATGGCTATTAGCCAATGAATCAATGCTGTCTATTGTAATACCAATGGGGTCATATTTGGCAACAATTAGGGTGCTGCTTATTGATCGTTTGGAAAATATTTGTCGATATAGGTCATTAAGTCTTGTTGGCGACCTTGTTCCGGCCAGCCGATTAATTTATCGAGCACTTGACCGTCTTTTAAAAAATATATGGCCGGGGTGCCCCATTCATCTAATTGGTTAAAATCCTGTTTTAAATAAGCAATGTCTAATCTCGCCATTGGGTATTTTTTGTTCCATTCGGCAATGGCATCGATGTGGTCTAAGTAATTTTCACTGGCAATCCATCTGGAATGTTGTTTGAAAAACTTTGACAGGTTGTCATCAGCCACGATGTCTTTAATCAATAACTGACAAAACTGGCAGTATGGATGGGCGATGACAATAACTTCTGTTTCAGTTTTAAAAGTGAAATCTTGTTGTATTAAGCCGGATTCATCCGCAGCAATGCGATAAACGGAAGGCCCTTTAATTTCTTGGCTTTGAATACTCGGTAAGTCACCAACGGCCATGTCAGGATACTGCCGGTGTAACTGTTGAGCGGCTGTCAGTTGACGACTACTGAGCAGCGATTTATAGACATCCGTGGCCACAGCAGGAATGTATTTGGACTTGGGGAATTGACTCACATAATCATTAAAACAGGCTAAATGATGATCAGCAATGTCCGAATCATTGCGGTAAAAATTAATGGTGTAGAGCATCTGAAGTACTGCGAGGGTTTCATGATGTCCACGTTGCAAGCAGTTTTTTTCTGTCAGCACAGGTATCAGGATGTTGTCATAAAAACCCTTAAAATCAGCCATTCTGTCTAAATCTGACACTTCTGAATCATCTCGGTTATCGATGGCGCGCAACTGGGCCAATAACGGGTATTCGGCATTGCTCAGATAGGGTTTTTTTGGCAGGCTTTTACCATCATTGTCCGCTGAAACGATATGCTCGGCTAAATAAGATTGCCCAAACAATGCCAAGACTTTATAGGCATCTTCATAGTCGAGTGTTTCTATGATATCGGTATTAAACCGAATCAAACCCTTGTCCGAAAACCGTAATCCATCAATAAAATCCTGACGAATATGTTTATTGCTAAAGGCATTGAGTGGAAACTCGGGATAAGTGATGCTTTCATAGTAGCTTAAATCTGCTTTATTTTTTATGAGGGCATGGCGTGATTGTAAATCTTGCACCTTATCCAGCTGTTTTTTTAAGGCATCCGTTTCGGACAGGGCTTCAACGGTGTGGGCTGTGGTTGCGAACAAAATACTGCACGCTAAGATAACTAAGGTGATCAGGTTTTTCATGTGTTTTCGAAGTTTGCGGTGGTTTTTATTTGGCTTGAAGCAGCGCCAAAAGTTCAAGCGGACTGTTAAATATGTGATGAGCTTGCCACTGATCGGGCTGGTCATGGTCGTGAAGATAGCCCCACAAGGCAATGGCTGATGCGGTGCCGGCGGCATGGGCAGCTAAAATATCACTTTCAGCATCACCCAAATAAAGCGTTTCATCGGCTTTAATTTGCATACTTTCCAGAGCCCGGGTAATGGGTTTTGGGTGTGGTTTTGAATGCCCGATTTCATCAGCACATATCAACACCTGTCCGGCGGTTAATTCAGGCAGGTGTTCGACAATGGGTCGCGCCAGCCAGGCCGGTTTATTGGTGACAATGCCCCACGGTATATTGACCTGATTAAGGTGATTCAATAACTCGGCGACACCTGCAAACAATTGGGTGTTTTTATTCAAATTCTGCTGGTACAAATCCAGGTATCGTTTTTGTAAGCGGTCGCGTTCCGGTTGTGGCGGTCGGCCAAAGATGGACTCAATCAGCGCCGCGGAACCATGGGTAATAAAGCCCCGATAATCAGCGATATTAATATTATGTGGCTGCTGGTGCTCATCGGCCAACTGACTCAAAGTCAGCAACATATCGGTGGCGGTATCAATTAAGGTGCCGTCTAAATCAAACAGGACTGCGCGGTAAGGCATATTTTTTATTGGCTATCCGATGTGGTGTCGGTTTTTTGGATTGCCATCAGATAATTAATGTCTAAGTCACTGCCATCAATGACTGCCGATTTTGTCATGGGGTTATAGCGCATACCGCTGATGTCTCTGATTTCAGTGTCCGTGTCTTTCAGCATCTGCACCAACTCCGAAGGCTTTATAAATTGCTCAAAATGATGGGTACCTTTGGGAATCAGTTTCAGCACATGCTCTGCGGCAAAAATCCCCAGCATCATGGCTTTTGGGGTACGATTTAAGGTTGATAAAAATAACCAACCACCGGGTTTTAAGGCTTTTAAGCAGGATCTAATAATACCTTTTGGATCAGGTACATGCTCCAGCATCTCTAAACAGCACACCACATCAAATTGGCCTTGATTGGCTTCACTAAAAGTGGCCACGTCCTGGTTTTGATAATCCACGTCTAAACCTGATTCCAATAAATGCAGTTTTGCGGTTTGCAGAGAACTTTCCGCCAGATCCAAGCCGGTTACCCGGGCACCCAATGCCGCCAACGCTTCGCTCAATACACCACCGCCACAACCCACATCCAATACCTTTTTATGATTAAACTCGACAAAGTTTTGCATATAGGTAAGTCGCACCGGGTTAATGTGATGCAGGGTCTTGAATGGTCCTTCGGGGTCCCACCAAAATGCTGCGTGTTGATTAAATTGGTCTATTTCCCGGGAATAATGATTGGCTGCCATTTGATTCATATCACAACATGTTTAAAAACCTTTATTTTAACGTGTTTTAAGAATAATTGTTAAATCCAGGCGGTTTCTTTTCTCACCTCAATTGCGTCATTCAGTCCTTGATTTAACCCTAAAAAAGCCCATATCTGGTATCATTGTGAGCTTAAACGATAACCCAAAACTCAATGACCGAATCAAGCCTGAAACCAACTGCTGATAAGCTGGGAATACTGATTTCCGGCCTGTGCGCCATACATTGTGCTCTGTGGCCTTTATTGTTAAGCCTGTCAGTGATATTGCCGGACTGGGCGCACATCGGTCATGGTTGGTTTTGGTTTACTGTGATTGCGGCTTTAGCGGTTTGGTCGATTGCCCACGGCTGGAAACAGCATCACGACGGCCGGGTGCTGATTTACTCTTCGGCCGGATTGGGTTGTTTGATTTTAGCCATTGTTACCGAACCGTGGACCGGCATTTGGCTGGAATCAGCGCTGTATGTGTTGGGTGGGTGCTTGATGGTGGCGGCGCATTGGCGTAATCACCGACGCTGCCGTTGTGTTAAACACGAACACACCGCAGGTTGTGGGCATTAAAGAAGTTCAAAATCTTCTTTCGTGACACCGCAGTCAGGACACATCCAGGTATCGGGGATGTCTTCCATGCGGGTGCCGGGTGCCAGGCCGTCTTCAGGCCAGCCTTCGGCTTCGTCATAGATAAAGCCACAAACAACACAGATGTATTTTTTATATTCCGGTTCCATAGGATTTGTGAGAATTGATAGTTGCCCATAATATGCGGTTTGCTGTTCTAATTTCAACCAAGATAAGAGAATTATGACCCACGCCATAAAAGTTAACAATTTAGTGAAAACCTACAAAGACGGTACCCGTGCGCTGAAAGGCATTGATTTAATCGTCGAACCGGATCAGATTTTTGCTTTACTGGGCCCCAACGGTGCCGGAAAGTCCACCTTGATAGGTATTGTGTCATCGCTGGTAAACAAAACATCAGGCACGGTCAACGTATTCGGCCACGACTTAGACAAGCATCGACAAACAGTTAAGTCGATGATCGGTTTGGTGCCACAGGAGTTTAATTTTAACACCTTTGAAACACCCTATGACATCGTGCGTAACCAGGCGGGCTTTTATGGCATTCCGACAAAAGAGGCCAAATTCCGTACGGAAAAATACCTCAAACAACTGCAGTTATGGGATAAGCGTGATGCCATCTCCCGAGGCTTATCCGGTGGTATGAAACGCCGTTTGATGATTGCCAGAGCAATGGTTAATGAACCTAAATTACTGATTTTAGATGAACCCACCGCCGGGGTTGATATTGAAATCAGGCGCTCCATGTGGGCATTCTTAGAAGACATTGCGGCCACCGGCACCACCATAATATTGACCACCCACTATTTGGAAGAAGCAGAACAATTGTGTAAAAATATCGCCATTATTGACCATGGCGAAATCGTCAAAAACACCACCATTAAGGATTTGATTAAGACCCTGGATATCGAAACGTTTATATTCGATCTCGACAAATCGCCCGACAGCACTATTTTGAAACAATTAAACGCCGAACCCAATGATGAGGCATCCATTGAACTCTCTGTTCCTAAAAGCCAATCGCTGAACAGTATTTTTAAACAATTAGACGATGCCGGTTATCGTGTTATCTCGATGCGCAACAAGGCCAATCGTTTGGAGGAATTATTCGTTGCCATGACCGGAAATAAAGGAGAAGCCCATGTCTAATGTCACCTATGTCGGTATCAAAACTCTGATGCGCAAAGAAATAAACCGCATTTTGCGTATCTGGACACAAACACTGTTACCGCCGGCTATTACCATGACCTTGTACTTTATTATTTTCGGTAACCTGATTGGCTCGCGCATTGGCGAAATGGACGGCTTTGATTATATGTCCTTTATTGTGCCGGGCTTGGTCATGATGGCGGTCATTACCAGTTCTTACGGCAATATGGTGTCTTCCTTTTTTGGCGCCAAATTTGCCAAGCATGTGGAAGAATTGTTGATTTCACCGATGCCAAACTGGGCCATTTTAGTGGGTTACGTGGGTGGTTGCCTGTTTCGCGGGCTGGCTGTGGGTATTATAGTCACCGGCGTTTCCTTATTTTTTACTAATATTCAAATTCATAACATTTGGATTGTCATCTCGACGGTGGTTCTCACATCAGTGGTCTTTTCCCTGGGTGGCTTTATTAACGCGGCGTTTGCCAAAAAATTTGATGACATTGCCATTATTCCAACCTTTATTTTAACGCCATTGACTTATTTGGGCGGGGTATTTTATTCCATTTCCTTATTACCGGAATTCTGGCAGGGTGTGTCAAAAATTAATCCGGTTCTCTATATGGTTAACACTTTCCGTTACGGTTTTCTCGGGGTTTCTGATATCAATATTTATGTGGCCTACGGATTGATCCTCACCTTTGTCTTGATTCTGGGCTTTTTCTCGTGGTTAATCTTGCATAAGGGTTGGGGCTTACGCAGTTAATGTTCATATAAGCTATTCAGGGCAGGTTCCCGAAATCAATGGATGCGATGTTTTTTGCATTTTTCACTTGAATTAAAATCATACTAACCCAATATGACAACCAACCAAGCACCAAGGGCAACCCCTCAGGTGCGCCAACAATAAATTAATTTGTTAATAATTTTTAAGGAGTTTAATCAATGAAAATACGTCCTTTACATGATCGCGTGATTGTTAAGCGCGTTAAAGAGGAAACCACCTCTCCAGGCGGCATCGTATTGCCTGAATCTGCCACTGAAAAGCCAGTCATCGGTGAAGTTCTGGCCGTCGGTAACGGCAGACTGTTAGATAACGGTGACATCAAGGCACTGGAAGTTAAAGTCGGCGATCGGGTGTTATTTGAAGATAAATACAGCGTCAACGAAGTCAAAATTGAAGGCGAAAAAGTCGTCGTCATGAAAGAAGAAGACATTATTGGAATCATTGGTTAATAGGAGTCAAATACGATGAGTGCAAAAGAAATCAAATTTTCAGAAGATGCCCGTGCCAAAATGGCCCGTGGTGTAAACCTTTTAGCCAACGCGGTTAAAGTCACCTTAGGTCCGAAAGGCCGTAATGTGGTATTAGAAAAAAGCTTCGGTGCCCCCAATGTCACTAAAGACGGTGTATCGGTGGCCAAAGAAATCGAATTAGAAGATAAATTCGAAAACATGGGTGCGCAAATGGTCAAAGAAGTGGCCTCGCAAACCAATGATGTGGCCGGTGACGGTACCACCACAGCCACCATTTTAGCCCAGGCGTTTGTTCGCGAAGGTTTAAAAGCCGTGGCCGCGGGTCGTAACCCCATGGACTTAAAACGCGGTATCGACAAAGCGGTCGAACACGCCGTTGAAGCCATTAAAAAACAAGCCACCCCATGCTCTGACACCAAGGCCATTGCTCAGGTCGGCACCATCTCTGCCAACGCAGATTCATCGGTTGGCAAAATCATTGCTGAAGCCATGGACAAGGTTGGTCAAGAAGGTGTTATTACCGTTGAGGAAGGTTCCGGTTTGAAAAACGAATTGGATGTGGTTGAAGGTATGCAGTTTGACCGCGGTTATTTGTCACCTTATTTTGTGACTAACCAGGAAACCATGACCGCTGAGCTGGATGACAGCTTCGTGTTGTTACACGATAAGAAAATCTCCAGTATTCGCGACTTACTGCCAATTTTAGAAGCCGTGGCCAAAACCGGTAAAAAATTGTTTATCATCGCCGAAGACATTGAAGGCGAAGCCCTGGCCACTTTAGTTGTTAACAACATGCGCGGTACCGTTAAAGTCTGTGCCGTGAAAGCACCCGGATTTGGTGACCGTCGTAAAGCCATGTTAGAAGACATCGCCGTATTAACAGGTGGTACAGTTATTTCTGAAGAAGTGGGTTTACAGTTGGACAAAGCCACAATTGATGATTTGGGTTCAGCCAAGAAAATCCAGGTGAACAAAGACAACACCACCATTATTGACGGTGCCGGTGATGGCAAAGAAATTGAAGCCCGTGTGGCTCAGATTCGTAAGCAAATCGAAGACGCCACCAGCGATTACGACAAAGAAAAACTGCAAGAGCGTGTCGCTAAATTGGCCGGCGGTGTGGCAGTAATCAAAGTTGGTGCTGCCACTGAAGTTGAAATGAAAGAGAAAAAAGCCCGCGTAGAAGACGCCTTACATTCAACCCGAGCAGCGGTTGAAGAAGGT
>CAZWVE010000022.1:0-10155 GCA_964636925.1 uncultured Marinicella sp. | reverse complement strand
AGCATACCAATAATGCCCCAGAAAATGGTGGCAATGGTAAATTGCTTAATTACCTTTTCATTGAAATCAGTCATAATATTTGATGTGTATTTCCCATTTAATTTATAGGTGGAATTATAATTTCCTCCCAACAATGTTAAAATTGACATTTGTCAAGTTTCAAGCACTCTCCAGTATAAGTCTTTCGATATGTTTAATCAAAAACCTTCCAGCGGCGTCCATTTTAACCAATCTGTCAGTAATTGTGGGGATTGTGAGTTGTGTACGCGCCTTGTTGATAATCGACGTGTGCGTATTCAGTCCACTGAAATTGCCGCCATCGAAACCATTATTGATGCCCATATCCGGGTCGAAAAAGGTCAGACCGTTTATGAAAATGAGCAAACTTTCCAAAATTTATACACTGTACATTCGGGTATGTTTAAGTCGGTTTACATCACCCAGCAAGGTGAGGAACGTATTGTGGATGTCTTTATTCCCGGGCAGATTATGGGTTTTGACGGCATTCATGGCGGCCGCTATAAAACCACGGTGAAAGCCCTCAGCTCGGGTTCTTATTGTGTCATTCCCTTTTATCCGCTGCAGGAATTAGCCATGAAACACCGTGATATTCAAAATCGTCTCATGAAAATGATGAGTGCTAAAATTTTTCAATTTGAAATCACCCACTCAGAGTACACGGCGCAACAAAAACTGGTTGATTTTATTCAAGAAGTTTCCGACTTATATTATTCACGGGGGTTTTCTGCCAGGCAATTCCCGTTTCAAATCTCGCAGCGGGATTTGGCTAATTTTTTAGGACTGGCTGAGGAAACCTTAAGTCGGGCTTTTTCAAAGCTGAAAAAAGAAAACATTATGGTGCTCAACAACCAACAAATTTCCATTTTAGACATGGCAAAATTTAAACAAATCATTGAATAATGTCTAATGGACCCCAAAATTAATCATTTGAATTTACCAAGGAGATACGCATATGAGCGAAAAGATTATTACCGCCACCGACGACAACTTTGCCGAAGTCACTAATTCAGAGACCCCGGTTTTGATGGATTACTGGGCTGAATGGTGTGGCCCGTGTCGCATGATTGCACCGGTTTTAGAAGAAGTGGCTGAAGAGCTCGACGGTCAGGTTAAAGTGGCCAAGCTCAATATTGAAGACAATAAAGACACACCGGTTAAAATGGGTATCCGCGGCATTCCCACGTTAATGGTCTTTAAAAACGGCGAAGTCATCGACCAACATGTCGGTGCTGTGTCAAAAGGCCAATTAATGGAGTTTTTGAAAAAACACATCAGCTAATATTGTATAAATGCCCGGATTTTCGCTTAAATTTGGGCATTTTTTTATTTGGTACTGGACAGCCTAAATTTTTAATGGTAGTTTATGCACCATCTAATCGGGCAAGTCATATCTCCCGAACAACCTTTCAATTAAACCGTAATAATAACAACACGACACTGCTAACCGCAGTTTAGGGACAATACACTTTATCAATACTATCACTTGAACGGCGCCCTGCCGCATAACTTATGAATCTGACTGAATTAAAACAACTACCCTCGACCAAGCTGACTGAAATTGCCGAGCAGGTGGGCGTCGATACCCGCTCTCGCGTTCACAAACAAAACCTGATTTTTTCCATCCTAAAAAAGCACGCCAAAAAAGGTGATGATATTTTTGGTGATGGCGTGTTGGAAGTCTTGCCGGACGGCTTTGGCTTTTTGCGTTCACCGGAAGGCTCTTATCAGGCCGGTCCTGATGATATTTACGTTTCGCCAAGCCAGATTCGACGCTTTGGCTTACGTACCGGCGACACCATTGCCGGTAAAATCAGACCACCGAAAGACAGTGAACGCTATTTTGCCTTATTGAAAATAAGCTCAATTAACTATGAGCCGCCTGAAAACACCAAAGGTAAAATTGTTTTTGAAAATCTCACCCCGTTATTTCCCACGGAACAACTCAAACTGGAACGCGGTGACGGCTCACGAGAAGATTTAACCACCCGTATCATTGATCTTATTTCGCCCATCGGTAAAGGCCAGCGCGGACTCATCGTGTCACCGCCAAAAGCCGGTAAAACCATGATCTTACAAAACATTGCCACTTCCATTGCAAAAAACAATCCGGAAGCCAAATTATTTGTGCTGCTGATTGACGAGCGTCCGGAAGAGGTGACGGAAATGGAGCGCACGGTGCGCGGTGAAGTGATTGCCTCAACCTTCGATGAACCGGCCTCGCGCCATGTTATGGTCGCTGATTTGGTGATTGAACGGGCCAAACGTCTGGTGGAACATAAACAAGATGTCATTATTCTTCTGGATTCCATTACTCGACTGGCGCGCGCTTATAACACGGTGACACCGGCTTCCGGTAAAATTCTCACCGGCGGTGTCGATGCCAACGCTTTACACCGTCCGAAAAAGTTCTTCGGTGCAGCACGAAATGTCGAAGAAGGTGGTAGTTTAACCATCCTGGCCACCGGTCTGGTAGAAACCGGCTCAAAAATGGATGAGGTTATTTTCGAGGAATTTAAAGGCACCGGCAATATGGAGGTCCACCTCGATCGGCGCGCGGCGGAAAAACGCATTTGGCCGGCACTCAACATTAATAAATCCGGCACCCGTCGCGAAGAACTGATAGTCGATAATGAATTTCTGCAAAAAGCCTGGATTTTAAGAAAAATTCTCAATCCCATGGATGACATTCAGGCCATTGAATTTTTATTGGATAAACTGAAAGACACCGAAACCAATGAGCAGTTTTTCACGTCTATGAAACGCTAATACACTTGACGGGCTTGTGTTATGATTTGAAAGCTCACAGCATGATGTCAAATCCATGACCCAAGCCCTAAACATTGTTTATAACGTCGATGCCATCAGCCATCCCTTAACGGGTATCGGTCGTTACAGCCATCAACTGGGACTGCAACTGCAACAACACCCGGGTATTGCCGATTTAAAACTTTACAGTGGTGGTCGCTGGCCAACTGATTTTGAATCGTTGCCGGACACCAACCGCTGGTTGGCCAGAGCACGCCGCTTTATTCCTTTCAAAAGTTTGGCATTACGTGCTTATCAGAGACAACGAAGCCGTGGTTTACAACGCATGGCACCATCTTTAAAAGGTTACCTATTACACAGTCCGAACTTTATTCTAATGCCTTTTGACGGCCCCTCAGTGGCCACCATTCACGATTTAAGTTACATCCATTATCGCCACACCCAACCCACATACCGCTTACGGTTTTTGGATCGGGAAATCCCGAAAACGCTGATCCGGGCAAACCACATTATCACCGTATCTGACAGTGTAAAATCAGAATTAATAAGCACCTATGGCTTATCTGAAGATCAAATCAGCGTGACTTATTTAGGCGTCGATCGGCGCTTTAAACCGTTACCGGTAGTCGATTGCCAAGAAGTCTTAACCACTTTTGATCTCAACCATCGGCACTATTTTTTGGCTGTGGCCACCCGTGAACCACGAAAAAATCTGATACGTCTGATTCAGGCCTATGCCGGCCTGCCCGTCCAGATAAAAAAACAATACCCCTTGGTGTTGGTGGGTGACCGCGGCTGGCTGAATCATGAACTTAATCAATTAATCAAACAACATCAACAACACATTCGCTTAACCGGTTACCTTGATCAATCCCAGTTGCATCAGTTATATGCCGCCACCACCATGACCTTAATGCCATCTTTGTATGAGGGTTTTGGTTTGCCGATTATTGAATCCATGGCTTGTGGCACGCCGGTCATGACATCCGCTGTCGGTGCCATGCAAGAAGTCGCCGGTGGTCATGCGTTATTATGTCGGCCCTTAGAAGTTGATGATATACAAGACAAGTTACAATGGGCGATCGACAACCCAAAATGGCGCCAGCAAGCCGCTGTTAATGGCTTAAACCACAGCCAACAATTCACCTGGCAAAATTGTGCTGAAGCAACCATCAAGGCTTATGAAAAAGCCCTTCAATAAATAAATTACTCACCCAACTGCTCAGCCAGTTCCAGCCATTCCGCTTCAACCTCATCCAGCTGGCTTTGATTGGCCTTCGATGCCGCCAACAGATGCTGTAATTTATCAGCCTGATCAGCCTGGTATAAACCTTCGTCATTCAATTCATCGGCCAATTGTTTCTTCTTTTGCGTTAATAGTTGTAACTGCTTGTCCAGTTTCTGCAGTCGATTTCTTTGGGCTTTCAGTTGCTTACGATTGGCCTGATGGGTTTGACCCTGTCTGGTGCCGGTTTCAGCTGTATTTTTTGTTTCTGGTGTTTTATCATTATCATGCGCCCGTAATTCGGCCTTAATGTGCTTTTGATAGGCCTGTAAATCACCCGCAAAATGGTGCACATCGCCGGCATGCACATACCACAAATCATCCACCACACTGTCAATCAAGTGTTGGTCATGAGAAACCAGAATCACGGCACCCTGATAGTCCTGTAATGCCAGAGAAATGGCTTCGCGCATATTCAAATCCAAATGGTTGGTGGGTTCATCCAATAACAACAAATCCGGCCGTTGATAGACAATCAAAGACAAGGCTAACCGCGCTTTTTCACCGCCTGAAAAAGGCGCAATCGCACAATCAGCCCGCTCACCGCGAAAACCAAAACCACCGAGAAAATTCAACAAATCCTGAGTGGTGGCGTTGTTATCCACCGCCTGTAAATGATTCAGCGCACTGCTGTCTTTATCTAACTGTTCAAGCTGATGCTGAGCAAAATAACCAATGGATAAATCTTTGGCTGTTATCCGTTCGCCGCCGGCTAAAGCCTTTTCACCGGCCAATGCCTTAATTAAGGTGGATTTACCGGCACCATTGCGACCCAGTAAACCGATGCGATCACCGGCAGCGATGGCAAAGTCCAGGCCCTCAAAGATAAGATGATCGCCATAACCTATATCTGCACGGTTCAGTGAAACCACCTGATGGGCTAAATTTTGACATGGAAAAAACCGAAAAGAAAAGGGGTTGTCAGTTTGTACCGCAGCCACCTTCTCCATGCGCTCTAATGCCTTTAAGCGACTTTGTGCCTGTTTCGCCTTACTGGCTTTATATCGAAAGCGCTCCACATAAGAATGCATATGCGCCATCACTTGTTGCTGTTTTTCATGCTGCGCCTGTTGTGCCGCCAAACGCTCGGCACGAATCACTTCAAAATCCGAATAGTTACCGCTGTATAAGGTTAAACGGTGTTGTTCAATGTGTAAGATGTGGTTCACCACGGCATCCAGAAAATCCCGGTCATGGGCAATTACCAACAGCGTGCCCCGGTACTGTTTCAACCAATCAATTAACCATACCACCGCTTCTAAATCTAAGTGGTTGGTGGGCTCATCCAATAACAACAAATCCGAACGGCACATCAACGCCTGCGCCAGATTTAAGCGCATACGCCAACCGCCAGAGAATGATTTCACCGGATTGTTCACCTCATCGACTGAAAACCCCAGTCCATGCAGCATTTGTGAGGCTCGCGCCGGAGCCGAAAATCCGCCGATATGCTCCATTTGGGCATACAATTCACCCAACTGCTCATGCTGTTCACTCGCGGTGGCCTCTGCAATCGATTGTTCGATTTCCCGATAGTGCGCATCACCATCCAACACATAATCCAAAGCCGAACATTCCAAAGCCGGTGTTTCCTGCTTCACATGGGCCAACTGCCAATTTTTCGGCAATTCACAAGAACCACTGTCCGGCTGTAACTGACCACGAAATAAAGCAAATAAAGACGATTTACCGGTGCCATTGGCGCCGGTTAAACCCACCTTTTGACCGGGAAAAATGCTGACATCGGCCTCGTCGAACAACAACAAAGCCCCACGCCGCAAACTCATATTAGATAGTTTAATCATGGTCGGGCATTGTGCGGCAAAGAGACTTCAAAATCAATTAAGAAAACCCCTATGAAACTTGAATTAAAATGGCACCTTCTTCGAGTTGTTTGTTAAGTTCGTTATCTCAGTGGCCAACCACCTAACGATATTCATAAGATTCTCGCGTCAAGCGCGAGAATGACAGGTTGGGTATTAAGTTTCATCAAACCCATTGATTATAACAACATTTGAGTCATTCTCGTGCTCGACACGAGAATCTCGTGACTTATATGAAATTTAAAAATCACATGAACTCTGATAAACGTTAACTTATAATCAACTCATGGAAACGTTATTTCTCATCCAAATAAAACTACTTGGCCTGCTTCTCATCTGCCTCAGCATCGGACTGTATGTGCTCATTAAAAACATAAAAAAAATCAACGAGCAACAACAAAAACTGAACCAGACCCTTGAAGACATCGCCCGCTCACAACGTATCCTTGCTAATAACCCCAGAGATTTCGAAGAAACCAAACGCATTAGTCAAAATAAACGTGACTTAAATGCTTAAACATAGGAATGAACCATGAAAACTCTGTACCGAATCAATGCCTTTTTTTTATTCTTTATTTTTTTTATGGGCTTGGCACAGGCCTCGAAAATGACCATTAACCATAGTTTAAAAAACTTAGGAATCGCTACCCCTCTCACTTTTACCAAAACCAAACAAGGCTTAGGAAGTATTTATGGTCAACTGAATAATCACAGTTCCGGTGACATTTTAAATGATGGCACTAAATTCAGTGTATATCTATTTAAAAAACATCCCAGGTTCGGTGATTGGACTTTGATAGATGGCGTTGACAGTATTAATGGACAATACGAATTTATAGATTTAGAAATCGGCGACTATATTGTTTTTGCAGATTGGCGGCCCGCTGATGATCCTTCGACGAAATATGACAATCCATTTTTATCTGATTTTTGGTCTGCCGATGGCGACTATAATTGTAACCCATGTGAATTTAAACAGACACTGACCATCTCACTAACAGAGCATGAACCATCTTTTCAAGCAGATTTTCTGTTAAGAAAAGCAGCCGTTATACAGGTATGGTTAAAAACAGATGAGTATGATTCCATTTCCAAAGCGCCCCCCGTATACGTCCTCAATAAAGCAGGCATCAAAAAAGGTTATCAGTTCCTTGATTATTCGGGTTTCATTAATAAGATAGCGCCTAGTCCAATTGAGTTTTTTGCTCGTTTTCTTTTGCCGGAAGGTGAATACCGCATTTATAGTGAATCAGGTCGTTTTAAAGGTCGCATATTGGGTGTTGACGGTTATTGCCAAAATTGTGAATATCGGGTTCGTGCAGGCGAAGGGCAAATATTTACTTTGAGCGAAAACCAACTCTTGTATTCCCCTATTTTATATTTGGATCAACCAACCGGAACCATTAGTGGCTCATCTGAAACCCAATCCATGAAACCCAATATCATGGATTTTAATAAAACAAATCGGTTTTTTAAACCACCTGTCATAACGCAAAATAGCGACAATGAAGCTTACCCTTACCAATTTACGTTAACCGGTTTAGATACCGGCTATTATTTTTTAAACTTTAATAACAACACTGACCCGACAAACAACCCTTCTGACCCCAATTATTTTTCTTATTCAACAGTCTATGGTGACGATTATTGTGACTTCCCGCATTGCAAATATGACCAGATAACACCGATTCTGGTTCGTGACAAGAAAACCACCATGCTGAGACCACAAAATACCGCTCCCAAAGGTGGCATGATTGTTGGCAACATCCGTGATCCACTAACACAAGATAATTCAATCTTAACGGATCCCGGGGTTCAGTCCACCAACGTTAGAGATTTCTGGTTGTCTGTCTTTGATGAAAATCATCAACTTATCACCACAAACATCGTTTCAGAATCATTTCGTCTCACCTTGCCGCCTGGCCATTATTACCTGAAAACAGGTCATGGCCAATCTGGTTTTTCAAATCGCCATTATGTCAACAAGCTGTACCCCAATCATGACTGTGCCGGTTTGTATTGTGATTTTTCTCAGGGCTCTCTCGTAGAAGTCAAGTCAGGTGAAGAAACTCACATAAATGATATCTTCTTAACAAGAGGGCTGGGCATCAAAGGCCGAGTTACAAACCATGAAACAGCAAGTGGCCTACAAGGTGTTGAGGTACAGGTTCTTGATTTGAATCAACATCTTGTCAGCTCAGTGCTGACAGATGTCGATGGTTTTTACAGTCATTGGGGGCTCAAGCCCGGTGAATATTATGTACGCACCCAAAACGGCAATCTCAGTACCCACGAACAATATTTTATTCATAAGCCTTATATTGGCGGATTTGTTAATCAACTTTACCCCAACACAGTCTGTCCAAATAATCAGTGCGATTTTTCAAAAGTGCAACCCATCACGCTCACTTCAGATGATCAGAACATGGTTAATTTCACTTTGACTTCAGGTCATGCTTTTACAGGCACAGTAAAAGACAGACAAACAGATAAAACTTTAATCAATAGACGCATCAAAATTTTTCAAACCAACGGAACCCAAGTCGGCAACCATCTCACCGATCAACTCGGCAGCTTCACCACATCTGCTTTACTGCCCGCTGATTATAAAATCCTGGTTGAGGGTGGTTATTTATATTTAGACAACGCCGTGGGTAATGATGACAAAGACTGTTTATTTGATGCCTGTGAATTGGCCGATGCGCAAAACATAACACTGTCATCGGAACCGCTCAACATTCAACTCACCCATAAAAAAGATGTCCTGCCGCACTACACCGGCATGTGGTTTAACCCGGAAGAATCCGGTCATGGGCTGCAGTTTGAAGTCCTCGACCAGGACAATGCCGCGATATTATATGTCACCTGGTTTGCTCATGTGGATGGCGAACCTATATGGCTGACCGGCTCCGGGCCTTTATTGGGTGACCGCGCTTTTGTGAATTTAATTATCACCAATGGTCAGGATTTTCCGGACAGCATGAACCCAGAAATGTGGGGTGAGCTTCGCGTTAAATTTGATAGTCTGAACCATGCATCACTCAGTTGGACGCCTCAGCTTGAGGGCTTTGAAGTCGGCGAATTGGTCGTTGAGCGGCTGACCATTCCAACCGTTCCCGAAACGGATGCTTATGTCAATGCCGATTTAGATATCGATGCCTGTATAACGGGTTCTTATTATGATCCTGAGCGCAGTGGCGAAGGCTTACAGATTACCGCCCTGGGCGACCCGGTCGACTATCTGTCTTTCAACTGGTACACCTATCGCGATGAGCAGCAGTTCTGGTTTACCGGTCAAGGCGACGTCAACCAGGATCAAATCACCAGCCTGGCCTATTACACCCACGGCACTAACTTCACACCCGATTTTAATCCAAATCACGTGGAAACAACGGCCTGGGGCGAAGTCCGAATACAAAAATTACCCGAGGATAAGCTGGAAATTCAGTTTAACCCTAATACCGGCCACAGCGATTTTGATTCAAGAACTGTCCAATTAATCAGAAACAGCTCACCCTTTCCAAGGCTATGTGGGTATCAGTGATGGTGACAAACGCATTAGTTAATTAAAAAATCATTTAAGTAATAGACAATAAGCGGCAACTCTATATTTTAATAATGTCTTAATTAAAAGACCTACTTGAATATTCAATATACATACAGGATAATCAAAGCTTTGCCTAATAATGAAATACCTTGCCCTTTTATTTGTTCTGCTGACCGGTTGCCAAGCATCCCACACACCACCTGAAATTACGGCAATTGCCCATGCCGGGGGCGGCATACACGGAAAAAGATACACCAACTCCATGGAAGCCTTAAATTATAATTACAAACGTGGTTTTGAACTGTTTGAAATTGACTTCATCTGGACCACAGACAACCAAATGGCCTGCTTGCATGATTGGGACAGGACACCTAAGTGGTTATTAAATTATCAAGATGAAAAACCCCTTAGTCTCGAACAATTTAATCAACTAACTAATGAAGAGCTGGGCTTAACGCCCTGTAATTTGGAACGCTTAAATCAATGGCTAAAAAAACACCCTAATAGCTATATTGTGACCGATATTAAAGGCAGCAACATGAATGGGTTAACTTTAATCAGTGAGCAAATTGATGACTTTCAACATCGCGTTATTCCACAAATCAAACAACCTGAGGAATTTAAGCTGAGTCGTGATTTAGGCTACAGAACAATTATTTGGACTTTATACAGTTTCAAAGGTGATAATGACGCTGTGGTTGAACATGCAAAAG
>CAZWVE010000021.1:4858-10402 GCA_964636925.1 uncultured Marinicella sp. | reverse complement strand
GTTCACAAGCACTGATGGCCACTCCCCGCCAATGCTGCAGTTTCTTATCCTATTTGTGCGCTGCAATACGGTGTGAACAAAATTCAGTTATCACCGGTTGTATCAGCTGACATCCCAATTCAGCGGCTTTTTGGATGGTATAATCCATGCGGTCACTGCTGCTAATACCTTGAATCAATGTTATCTGTAAGCGACTTTGGCTCACCACATCGCTACAAGCTGACATATCTTTAATAACCACATCGTGTTTATTGACTTCAGCGATAATCGCATTATATTGCTGTCCGCTGGCCGTGAAAAACTGTAATTGATGACCGGGTTTAAGGCGCAGTACGTTACGGATATAATGTGCCTGGGGTTGCTCGATAACCCAGGTATCGCCCAAAGCCTTGTGGTTAATGGGTAAGTAGATTCTTGAAACTCTCATAAAAAACTCGGATGCTACTGGTCAATAATTTAAAATGCCCTATAATCAATAAAGTCTTCCTCGATATTAAATGATGAAACAACAAAAAATACAACTGAGCCAGGCCAAACAATCGGGCTTTACCCTCATGGAAGTGCTGATTGTGGTGGTTATTTTAAGTATTTTGGCGGTGGCGGTGGTGCCGCAGTTTTTGGATGCACCGGATAAAGCCCGTCAGGCGCGCGCGCAAGCTGATGTGAAAAATATTGAAACGGCTTTGAGCATGTATAAGCTGGACAATATCCAGTATCCCTCGACCTCACAAGGTTTACAGGCTTTGGTGGAAAAACCCAGCGGTCAACCGGAAGCCAAAAACTGGAAACCCGGTGGCTATCTGAAACAACTGCCTGATGATCCCTGGGGTAACCCGTACCAATACCTGAATCCCGGAAACCACAGTGATGTGGATGTTTATTCTCTGGGTGCGGATGGTCAACCCGGTGGTGAAGGACTTAATCAAGATATTGGCAATTGGTAATCGGTAAAAACATTAAAACAGTTGGTTTCACCCTTATGGAAGTGTTGCTGGTGATTGTCATTATCGGCATCATGGCGGCGCTTGGTGTGGGTTTAGTCAACAGTCAATCCAGTGAACGACAATTACAGGATAAGGCCGGTCAGTGGCAACAACTGCTCACTTATTTATGTCAACAAGCGGTCTTAAATAATCGCGCCTACGGTGTGGAACTCACACAAGAATCAGCTCAAATATTGGTGTTTGAACAGCCTCAATGGCGGTCATTATCGCAATGGTCACAAACTTTAGCCATTGATGACTTAAGCTGGCAACTTGATCTGGATGGACGTACCATGCCTCTAAACACTGAATTTGAATCTTTACCGCATCTGGTTTGTTACAGTGATGGCCAAATTAATCCCTTTAACCTGCGTTTCTGGTTATCGCAATTACCGGATGTGAGCTATGTAATTAGCGCTGAAACACCCTGGAATATAACCGGATACTGGCATGAATAAACGGCTGCACGGGTTTACTTTGTTGGAAGTTTTACTGGCTTTAGTGATTATCAGTGTGGCATTGGTGGCGCTGGTAGAAGCTGCCGGTTTTGCCCAAAAACAAACCATTGAAATAACGCAGAGACAACATGCTTTGCAGTTGGCAGATCAGGTCTTGATGCGTTATTACCAGCGCCCTGAGGTGAATGATCAACAGGGTAGTGAGCAACGGCAGGACCAAACTTATTATTGGTCTTTGGATGTGAAAAGCACTGATAACCCGGAAATTTTGCGCTTAGATGTTCGGGTTGGTTTAACGCCTGATATTGACCATGCGCTGGCGCAACTCAGTGGTTTTAAAACCCATGGTTAGTGCCACTGCAATTCGTCAACAACAGGGCATGACCTTGTTAGAACTGCTGGTGGCGGTGTCCCTGTTGGCAGTGATTGCCGTCATGGCTTACGCCAGTTTATTTACCCTGACAGCATCAAAACGGCAGATGGACGATACCGTAAGTCAAATTAATCAGGATAATGCCGCCCTGGGTTTGTTTAACCAGGATATTAAAATGGCGATTGGGCATCAATCTGTCCAACATGCGCATGAGCTTTTGTCTTTTACAGGTGATTCTCAATCGCTTCGTTTACAGCGATTTAATCCATTTCAGGCGGTACCGCGTCATGGTTTAGTGAATCAACTCAAACAACAACCGGCGGCAGTGTTGTCGGTACGATGGTTTGTTCGTGATCAGACCTGGTATCGGGCCACACGTGCAGCCACCAGTAGTTCATACGCACCCTGGCAAGAGCAGGCAATGATGCCACTGCAACAAATTCGCTGCCAATATCAATCATTAAACGGGCAGCTGTTGGATCGGTGGCCGCCAGCGCAAGGTCCGGTCACGGCTTTACCCAATGCTGTGCATTGTCGCCTCATGTCACAGCATAACCGTGAATCGGATTTGATTATTACACCCTGGCAGCAGATATGGTAAAGCACAGACAACACGGCATGGCGTTATTGATGGCTCTGGTGATGATGGCCATTGCTGTCACGCTGGTGGCCGGAATCTGGTACAGCAGTCGCTTGAGTTTATTCAGAACCCACCATATCCAGCAAAATTTACAGGCCCAACACCTCAGTCAGGGATTACTGCTATGGGCCAGCGACATGCTGGAAAAAGATTACAGCGAGTCTAATCAAGCCTATGATGATAATAATGACCCCTGGCACCAGGGTATTCAGGGTTTGATGGTTGAACAAGCAGTCTTATCCGGTGAGTTGGTTGGTATGAATCATTTATTTAATGTCAATAATCTAATCATCAACAACACGGTATCTACTGAGCATGAAGCCTATTTCAGACGGTTATTAACAGCCTTAAATTTAGATGTCAGTATCGCCGATAAAATCATGGATTGGCTGGATCAAGACCAGGAACCCCGTCCCGGTGGCGCAGAAGACTTTGCCTATGCGGCGGAAAATCCGCCTTATAAGACAGCCGGCGGTCCCTTTTTGCATGTTAATGAATTAAGATTAATTGCCGGCATGGATGAGGCACAATTTAATCAGCTGGCACAGTATGTGACGGTGTTACCAGTGACCCAAAAACCCACCTTAATGAATATCAACACACTGCCGCCTGTAATGATAAAAGCACTGGATACGGCCATTAGCGAAGAACTGGCTATCCGTATTTACCAGCAGGGTCAGGCCAGTTTCACTCAATTGGACGATTTTTTTCAGTTTGATGAAATGATTTATTTGGCCTCTTTGCAGGAAAAAAAACCCATTTTCAAACAACTGATTGATGTTCAAACACGCTATCTACAGGCCCGTACAGAGGTCACTTTCGGCGAACATCGCTATCAAATGTACGCCTTATTACAGCGTCTTGACCATGGTGCCGCCCGTGCTTTAATGCGCTCACCCATTCCATTCTTGACTTCAGATTTGATACACTAATAACATGAAAATTGCTTTTGTTGCCAGCCAGTCAGACAATGCCCAAAAATCGCTTGTTCAGTTAATTGATCGTTACGGACAGACTGAACCTGAACAGGCGGATGTGATAGTGGTACTCGGTGGCGATGGCTTTATGCTGCACAGTTTGCATCAGTATATGTATCAAAAAATACCCCTATTCGGATTACGTCGTGGCACGGTGGGTTTTCTTATGAATGATTATCAACCGGAACATTTGATAGAGCGAATTCAGCAGGCAAAAAAAACCATCTTACACCCCTTATCAATGACAGCAGAAAAAGTCAGTGGTGAAGAATTTAATTCATTGGCCATTAATGAAGTGTCATTATTACGTCAAACCAAACAATCTGCCCACATTGAAGTTAACATAAACGGCCAGACCAAAATTGAAAATTTAGTGGGTGATGGCATTATGGTAGCCACACCGGCCGGTAGTACTGCCTATAACTTATCAGCCCACGGTCCGGTGATACCCCTGGGCACCCAGGTGTTGGCAATCACACCCATTAGTCCATTTCGCCCGCGCCGTTGGCGAGGTGCCATTATTCCAAGCCATGCGGAAGTTTGTTTCAAAGTGAAAAGTCATCTAAAAAGGCCGGTGGCAGCCACTGCAGATAATTTTGAAGTTCGGGATGTTAAGCGCGTGACCATCACCGAAGCGCGTGAAATTGAAATTGAAATGCTGTTTGATGAACAACATAATCTGGAAGACCGCATTATTAATGAGCAATTTGCCTAAACCATCATGCTGACTTTAGCGATATCTTCACGTACTTTATTTGACCTGGATAAAGCCCATAACATCTTTTTAACCGACGGCTTGGCGGCTTATCGAAGCTATCAATTGTCGCACGAAAATGAGCCTTTGGAACCCGGTGTGGCTTTTCCTTTAGTCCACAAATTACTCAACATCAAACACCCTCAAACTGATGAGGACTTGGTGGAAGTGGTGTTGGTTTCACGCAATAACGGCGATACCGGCTTACGAATTTTTAATTCCATTGAACACCATGGCTTGAGTATTTCACGTGCGGTCTTCAGTAATGGCGGCTCGCCCTATGATTATTTGCCGGCGTTGGGCGTTGAGTTGTTTTTATCAGCACATAACTCTGATGTTATTGGTGCCATTAAAGCCGGACACGCAGCGGCCCATTTAATGACCCGTAAATCGGTCAAGTCCGAGGATCCGCAGGTACGCATTGCATTTGATGGTGATGCGGTTATTTTTTCCGATGAATCAGAGCAGATATACCAGTCCGGCGGCTTAGATGCATTTCGTCAGAATGAGCATGATTTACAACATCAGCCCCTGACGCCGGGTCCTTTTGAACGCTTTTTAAAGAAATTACATGATTTACAGACGCTGTTTCCACCCGGTGAATCACCGATTCGCACCGCCCTGGTAACTGCTCGCTCCGCACCTTCTCATAAACGTGTTATCTTAACCTTACGAAGTTGGGGCATACGCATTGATGAGGCCTTATTCCTGGGTGGCCGGGATAAAGCGGCGTTCTTAAAGTCATTTCGGGCTGATATTTTCTTTGAAGATCAGCTCACCTATGTTAAAACAGCTTCCGAGCATACCGCCACAGGTCATGTGCCTTACGGCATTACCAATAACCAAACCAAGAAAGATACCTAAACATTATGAAAAAAATCATTTATTTATCCGTCCTTATTATAAGTTTATTAATGACCAGCCAAGCGTATTCAACCACAGTTCGTTTTGAAACCACTTTGGGTAATATTGATATTGAGATGTTGGAGGAAGAGGCGCCGAATACTGTGGCTAATTTTCTGAATTACGTGAATGATGGTGACTATGATAATTCAATCTTTCATCGATTGGCGTACGGGTTTGTTTTGCAGGGTGGACAGTTTTATTCTGATGGTAACAGTTTACAAAATATTCCGGCAGATCCTCCTGTTGCTAATGAATTTAATGTCTCAAATACAAAATACACAGTGGCTATGGCGAAATTGAGCAATCAGCCCGATAGTGCCACCAATAATTTTTTTATTAACTTAAAGGATAATTCTGACAATCTGGATAACCAAAATGGCGGCTTTACTGTTTTTGGTCAGGTCATTCATGGCCAGAATGTGGTTGATACACTGAGCTCTTTAGTGAGCCGTA